>CAJGBX010000011.1 GCA_904501685.1 Clostridiaceae bacterium | reverse complement strand
AGGAAGTGACGGCATATGATGAAAATTAATCCGTTTAATACAATTAACCGTTTGTTCGGTAATAAAAAGTTCCTTATGGCATTTTCAGTTGTTTGTGCCGTCATTTTCTGGCTTGTAATAGACATTACCGAAAATCCGACAAGGGAAATTACTGTTAGCGATTTAAAGGTCTCGGTTGCTGACCAAACCGACGATAACGGCGGTGTTTTGATGGCTTTGGGGGAAACAGAGCGTGAGGTTGCGGTTACAGTAAGCGGTCCCGGTTATATTGTCACTAATGTCAAAAAAAGTAATATCAGTGTTTCGGTTGTGTCCTATTCTGAGGTAAACCGTCCGGGTTCTTATGTTTTGAACCTGACGGCAAGTGTTGATGTTAACGGCTGTCAAATTACCAAGATTTCGCCTTCTTACATTCAGGTGAATTATGACTATGATACAACTACCGAAATTCCTGTAGAAATTGATGTTTCCGGTTTACAACAGGTTATGACTGCCGACCGGGAGATTTTTAAAAGCGGTTTGAAATCTAATGCTGACGGCTCAGATATTCCAATATTGCAGGTTAGTGGTCCGTCTGAGGTGATTGGTGACGTCGCAAAGGTTGTAGCAGTGCCTAAGTTACCGTCAACATTGTTGCCTGAGTCTCAGAATTTTGAAACTGAATTAAAGTTTTATGATTCTTTGGGTAATTTAGTTGACGCCTCTCAGCTTGTATATAACCGCGACTGTTATATACGTGCCGTTGTCTATAAAATTGCCGAGGTTGGATTGAAGCCTACCTTTGAAAATATGCCGAAATGCTATTCTGCAAGCAGTACCGGAACACCTCAGTTTACACTCTATCGTTACAGTGATAAAACTCGTGCAAACGAGAAAATGAGTACTGTTAAGATAAGAGGACCTGTTGAAACGGTTGACGAACTTTTGCTTAGCAGTTTAAGTCTTTCTGCGATTGATTTTATGAAGATTTCTCCGGGTAATACCTCATTTAATGTTTCGTTCATTCTGCCTGAAGGGGTAGAGGTTGTTGACGGTACTGAGGAGGTTACGGTAGCTTTAAAATTCGGAAAGCTTTCAATTGCAGATATTGAAATTGAACCATCCAAGATTCAGTTTATCGGCTTGCCTTCCGGAATGAGTGCCAATTCGGGCATAACTAATAAATCAATTAAAATCAAGATTTGCTATGACCGTAATGAAACAAGTAGAATTTCTTCTAAGGATTTTGTTTTGACGGTGGATTTAACCGGTATCACAACTGCTTCTGCAGTGACCAAGCCAATTCAGGTCAGCACTGCTTCAAACAGCATTTATGCTTGGGCTGTAGCTATTGACCCGGCTGAGTCGATTATCGAAATAAAATAATTTTCAAATTTGCCGACTGATGAGCCGAATAAAAGGCAAGACAGTCGGCTTTTTGTAGCACCTTTTATGTCTTTTCATAAAATGTAAGGGGTGATTTTATGACGGAAACAATATTTGGGATTTTAGCAATAGTCTTGTGTGTTATAGGTGCAGCTTCGGTTATTAAATGGGCTGCCTTGAATTTGGCGGCATCAGGTTGTAAGAACCGTATTTATGCAGTGTTACTTAAATCTCAGCCTGATATAGAACTGCAAATGCTGCTTGATACTGTCGAGTGGGATGACACCTTAAAAAACGCCAAAATTTACGCTATAGACGGTGGAATACCTGATGATATGGCAGATTATTGTAAAGCCGTTTGTGAGGGCAGTAGGGTTAAATTTGTACCATATAATGTGGCTGAGAATTTATTATATTTATTTAAGTAACTAAAGAGGACGGTGAATTCGGTGGAGGAGAGTTATGAAATTATCAGCGGTACGGTAAAACATATCGTTTTCAGCAGTGCTGACACCGGTTTTACCGTTTTAGAGCTTGAAAATAACGGTTATACCGAAACTGTAGTAGGTAATTTGCAGGGAGTTGCGGTCGGCGAAGAAATCGAAATAACCGGTAATTTCATTGTTCACAGTACATACGGTCAGCAGTTTCGTGCAGTTACTTTTGTTAAAACATTGCCGTCCGGTTCGGCGGCAATTTTAAAATACCTTTCCTCGGGTGTTATCAAGGGTATAGGTCCTGCTACGGCTAAAAGGATAGTTCAGTATTTTGGTGACAGTACCTTTGAGGTTATGGAAAATGAGCCTCAAAGGTTAGCTACCGTCAAGGGTATTTCTTTACAAAAGGCTTTGCAGATTCAGGAGGAAGTCAAGGGAAAAAAATCCTTGAGGGAGCTGTGTTTAAAGCTTTCAAAGTTCGGACTTTCGGCTGATGAATCGGTGACCGCCTTCAAGGTTTTAGGTGAAAATGTCACTGAAATAATACAGGAACATCCGTATTTACTTTGTAAGCCGGGGATTGACTTTGATTTTGAACGTGCAGACGATATCGCAAAGCAGTTGGGATTGCCGGATAATAGTATTGAGCGTATTTGTGCAGGGATATTGTATGTGATTCGTCATAACCTTTATAATGGTCATACTTGTCTGCCTAAATTAAAGGTTTTTGAAATTGTCAAAAAACTGCTTCTGGTTAGCGATGAATTGGTCGATGATTCTGTAGAGGAGCTTTTGGAACGTAAAGAACTTTATAATGTTAATGTTGACGGACAGGCGAATCTCTCTTTGAGTGAGCAATATCTATGTGAAAAGTATATATCCGGCAGAATGCTGACCGAGTTGAGCTTAGGTAACCGTGAAAGGCCGGTAACCGATCAAGAAATTGATAAGGCCGGCAGAGAATTGGGTATACAGTTTGATGAATTACAGCGCAAAGCGATTTCTCAAAGTGTTGAATCAGGCGTTTTTATTTTAACGGGCGGCCCCGGTACCGGCAAAACAACCACCGTTAACGGAATTATACGTGTTTTTGAAAACCGTGGCTTAAAGGTGGCCTTGGCGGCTCCTACAGGTCGTGCAGCAAAGCGTATGACCGAGCTTTGCGGTAAAGAGGCAAAAACAGTTCACCGATTGCTTGAGGTGGGTACTGCGGATGACGGTAAAACCCATGTTTTTGTCCGTAATGAACGCAATCCGTTGGAATTTGACGCTATTATAATTGATGAAATGTCAATGGTTGATGTTACACTGTTTGATGCTCTGCTTAAAGCACTGCGGTTGGGTACGCACTTGGTACTGGTGGGTGATTCTGACCAGCTGCCGTCGGTCGGCGCAGGTAATGTTTTGAAGGATTTGCTTTTGTCTGAAAGATTTTCTTCAATCCGTCTTAATAAGGTATTCAGACAGGCTTTGGAAAGTCTGATAGTTGTTAACGCACATAGAATTATCGGCGGACAGGTTTTGGAACTTGACCGTCATGATTCTGACTTTTTTATGCTGGAAAGCAAAACTTCATCACGTGCCGTAGGCTTGGTTAGTGACCTTTGCTGCCGCCGTTTGCCTGAGGCCTATGGATTTTCACCTACTGATGATATTCAAGTACTGTGCCCGTCTAAAAAGCTTGAATTGGGTACGGTTAACCTCAATAACATACTACAACAGCAGCTTAATCCTCCGATAGAGGGTGTGCCTGAAATCGAGATAAAGGGCTTTACACTACGACGCGGTGATAAGGTTATGCAGATAAAAAATAACTACGACATCGTTTGGGAGGATGACGAGGGTAATGTAGGTATGGGCGTATTTAACGGTGATGTCGGTGTTTTAGAGGATATTGATGTATCTAACCGCTCGCTAAAGGTTAGGTTTATTGACCGCATTGCCGAATACTCTGGTGATGAGGTTTTACAGCTTGAGCTGGCTTATGCCGTAACAGTACATAAAAGTCAGGGTAGTGAGTTTGACTGTGTTGTTTTACCTTTGTTGGATTTTCCGTATCCTTTAAAATACAGAAATTTACTTTATACTGCTGTTACAAGAGCTAAAAAGCTATTGGTTGTTGTCGGTAGCCGTCAGGTGCTTGAGAATATGGCAAAAAACGACCGAAAAACGCTGAGATATACTGCATTGAAATCAATGCTTTGTGAGAATTGATGAAACTTTTAGATATAATTTTAGATTTCATTTTTCCGTCGAGATGTCCCTGCTGCGGTGAGCTTAACGAAAGATGTATTCCGTGTGAAGCCTGTGTCGAGAATATTGAAGAGCAGAGAATAATCGGTAAAATATGTAAATACTGCGGCAACGAAAAACAGTATTGCGAATGCAAGAAGTATCATTATCTTTTCAGCGGTGTTGCTGCACCGTTTTATAACCGCGACACGGCTCAAAATGGTGTGTATATGCTGAAATTCAGCAATGCTCCATATGCTGCAGAATATTACGGCGTACAAATGGCTGAATGCTTTAGGGAAAGATTTCCAAATGTAACGGTCGACCTTGTTTGTACAGTGCCGAGTACTAAAAGGGATCTGCGTCATAAACCGTATGATAAGGTGTATTTGTTGGGTAAAACGTGTGCTAAGGAGCTTGAAGTTCCATTAAATAAAAACCTTATACGTAAGGTGCGGCAAACTGAAGGTCAACACGACCTTAGTCATAACAGAAGACAGCAGAATGTTAAAGGTGCGTTTAAGGTCAAAAAACGGCTTGACGGTAAAACGGTGTTGCTTATTGATGATATTAAGACAACGGGGTATACCTTGAACGAATGTGCTAAGCAGTTAAGAATGGCAGGTGCCGAAAAGGTATATTGTCTGACTGCTCTTATTACTCCAAAAAGGTCTTGTAAAGAAAAGGAAACTAACGTATAATAGTAGTATAATGATTGTAGTTAGTCGAAACGCTCTAAAAGCGTTTCGACAAGCCACTTTTCAAGTGGCTTTAGCAAAATTAAATTGTAATTTAATTTTGCGCGACACTCATTTCAATGGAAAAGGACAAATTTTTATTAAAAATTTGTCGCAAAATCAAAGATTTTGTGGCGAAACAGGATTGTTTCGCCTAACCTATTTCATTATAATGAAACGGAGGCGAATGCTGTGCCTATTGATTTGGCGATTGACTTCGGAACATCAAAAACCGTACTTTTAAGCGGTAATAAAATTTTACTTGAGCAGCCGTCTGTTGCAACTGTTGATAGTGAAACGTGGGAGCCGGTTCATTTCGGCGACACCGCACGTAATATGATAGGACGTTTGCCGGAGCATTTGGAGACTGTTTTTCCTATTCAGCGGGGTATGATAGCTGACTATGATTTGGCAGAGCAGATGCTAACCGACTATATGACAAAATCCTTGGGTAAGCATTTGATTAAGCCGAGGGTTATAATTGCTATGCCCTCGGGTGCAAACTCAATTCAGCGTCGTTCACTTGAAAATGCGGCTGAAATTGCCGGCGGACGCAAGGTACAGGTGGTTGACTCTGCGGTGGCTGCGGCATTGGGTATGGGTATTGATTTCTCACGTCCCGGCGGTAAAATGATAGTCGATATCGGTGCCGGTGTTACTGATATAGCTATGCTTTCAGCTGGAGGAATTGTTCAGTGTGACTCGGCTCCTATCGGCTCTATGGATTTTGATGAGGCAATTGTAAAGTATGTAAGGAAAGAGTTTAATATATTTATAGGAAATCTTACGGCAGAGGATATAAAGAAGCAAATAGGCTCGGTTGTGCCGCGCAAGGAAGAGGTCACAATTAAGGCTAAGGGTAGAAATCTGTTTTCCGGGTTGCCTGAGTTGTTTGAAATAACCTCTACCGATGTATATTCAGCAATGAATGATACCGCGGTTGCTTTGTTTCAGGCTATCAATTCGGTTGTTGAACGTACTCCGCCTGATATTGTTGCCGATGTCATCAGCGACCGGATTTATTTGACAGGCGGCGGAGCCTTGACCAACGGTATGTGTGATATGATTGCTCAAAATCTGAATGCCGATGTTTATGTCAGAAACGATGCTGAGTATTCGGTCGTAAAGGGCGCTCAGGCAGCCTTAAAGCAGCCTGAACTTTTGAAAAATATTGATTATCAGCTAAAAAATATTCAGGATTTAATTGTTGAACCGTAATTATGGTATATATTTACTTTTCAGGACGATACTAATGTAAATTGAATTTGGAGATGATTTACATTGGATTTCGAAAAAAGTAAGACCTATGCAAATTTGATGGCGGCCTTTGCGGGCGAAAGTCAGGCAAGAAATAAGTATACCTATTACGGTAAGCTTGCTAAAAAGGCAGGGTACGAGCAAATAAGCCGGATATTTAACGAAACGGCTGATAACGAGCGCGCTCATGCTGAGATTTGGTTTAAGCTTTTGCACGGTGAAAAGGTTCCCTCAACATCAGAAAGCCTAAAGGATGCCGCTAAAGGCGAATGGTACGAGTTCAGTGAAATGTACAAGCAGTTTGAGTCCGAGGCGAGAGAGGAAGGCTACTTGGAAATTGCCGCACTGTTTAAAATGGTTGGCGGTATCGAAAAGGAGCATAACGAAAGATTCTTAAAGCTTGCCGAGAATGTTGAAAATGGTGAGGTCTTTAAACGCAAGGAACAAAAAATATGGAAGTGCCTAAACTGCGGCCATATTCACGTTGGTGAATCGGCACCTGAGGTTTGTCCTGTTTGCAGTCATGCTCAAAGCTATTTTGAAATTAAAGCCGATAATTATTAAAAAATTTAAAAAAATACTTGCAATTTGTGTTAAAGTATGGTAATATACTTGAGCATTTGATTTCGTCGGGTTCCTTCCCGATGGGTTTGATGCCGTTTTAACGACACCAAAGCGGACGGTCCTCTGTCGATTTTCGGGTATGAACGTCTGATGAAAAATTTAAGGAGGAAAATGTATGGATTTCGTTAAAAATTTGGCTGCCGCAAGTATGAAGGCAGATGCACCTAAGGTTCAAATCGGTGATACTGTTCGTGTTCATGTAAGAATTACTGAGGGTGACAAGTCAAGAATTCAGATGTTTGAGGGTACTGTTATTGCTAAGAATAACAGCGGTATCGCAGAAACCTTCACTGTTCGCCGTATTTCCTACGGTGTAGGTGTTGAGCGTGTGTTCCCGGTACATTCTCCCAACGTTGCTAAGGTTGAGACTATTAGACATGGTAAGGTTCGTAGAGCTAAGCTTTACTACCTCCGTGACAGAGTCGGTAAGGCAGCTAAGGTTAAAGAGCAAATCTAAATTTTTGAGGAAGGGAACAGGTAAAGCTTGTTTCCTTCTTTTTTTAAATTATTGGAGGTGACACTGTTGCAGGATGAAAATTTACAACGTACACACGGTAAAATTAAAGAAACAAAAAGTATTTGGACAGAGGCATATGAATGGATTGATTCTGCCGTAATTACAATTATGGTATTGCTGCTAGTGTTTACCTTTCTTTTCCGTCAGGTTAAAATTGACGGTGATTCTATGCATCCTACTCTGCAGCACGGTGAGAGAATTATAGTATCAGATGTTTTTTATACTCCTGAATACGGTGACATTATTGTGATTTCGAGTGAGGTTTATGATAATGTACCCATTATTAAGCGAGTTATTGCAACCGAAGGTCAGTGGGTAGAAATTGTTGAGGGTAGTGTGTATGTAGGTGAAAGCCGATTGAAGATGAATAAGGTCAGTAATGAATTTGTCGGAGATGCTTATACCGAGGCGGTTATAGCGGGCGGATATTACGGTTCATTCAAATATCCATTACAGGTGCCGGAAGGTCACGTATTTGTGCTTGGTGATAACCGTCAGGTATCATTAGACAGCAGAACCGAGGCAATAGGTCTTATTGATAACCGTCAAATTCTAGGTAAGGCGCTTTATCGTGTATACCCGTTTAAAAAAATCGGTAATATTTATAAATAAAGGAATAAGATAAAATGCAGAACATTCAGTGGTATCCCGGTCATATGAAAAGGACCGAACGTCAGATTGAAAAGGTTTTACCGCTTATCGATGCCGTTGCTGAAATTGCAGATGCAAGAATACCCGTCAGCAGCCGCAATCCGGAGCTGACGGGTATTGTTAAAGATAAGCCTCGACTTGTTTTACTTAACAAGTGCGATATGGCTGATAAGGTTGCAACCGATATGTGGATTGCAAGACTTCGAAGCGAGGGTATCATTGCGATTCCGATGGACTGCCGAACAGGACGAGGCGTTGACAATTTTGTAAAATCGGTCAAGATGCTTTTAAAGGATAAGCTGGAAGCTTACGATAAAAAGGGTATGACCGGCAAGCCATTACGCGTTATGGTTGTCGGTATTCCCAATGTCGGAAAATCATCATTTATAAACAGAATGTCTAAGCTTTCTAAGGCCGGTGTTGCCGATAAACCCGGTGTAACAAGGGGTAATCAGTGGTTTAAAATTGATGAACGACTTGAATTGCTTGATACCCCCGGTGTACTTTGGCCTAAGTTTGAGAACGAAAAAGTAGGCGAGCATTTGGCGTTTACCGGAGCTGTTAAGGATGATGTAATTGATAAGGAGCTTTTGGCGGTACGCTTACTTGAATGTATGATGATAGGCTATCCCGATAGACTTAAAGAGCGTTACAATGTAAATCCTGGTGAATACTATGATAGTTATGATTTGTTAGAGGCTATCGGTAAGAAACGCGGTATGATGATGCGCGGCGGCTCGGTTGATACTGAGCGTGCTTCGACAATGCTTTTGGATGAGTATCGCTCAGGAAAGCTTGGTAATATAACTTTAGAATTTCCGGAGGAAAGATAATGCCCGATTTTACATATGAAATGCAAGCTAGAGCAAACGGCTTTAAGTTGGTTTGCGGTGTTGACGAGGCAGGACGCGGTCCGCTGGCAGGTCCTGTTTGTGCAGCTGCGGTAATTTTACCTGATAACTGTGAAATTGAAGGCTTGAATGACTCTAAAAAACTTACCGAGAAGAAAAGAGAAGCGCTTTTTGATGTGATTATCGAAAAGGCGGTAGCTTATTCTGTGGCATATGGTACGTTAGAGGAAATTGAAGAATATAACATTTTGAACGCTACATACTTGGCAATGAATAGAGCAATTGATACTTTAAAAATTTCTGCTGACTATGCGTTGATTGACGGTAACCGTATACCAACTGATATAAAGGTGCCTTGCGAAACTGTAGTAAAGGGTGATGCAAAATCCTGTTCAATTGCCGCGGCATCAATTCTAGCCAAGGTTACGCGTGACCGTTTGCTATCAGAGTATGCAAAGCAATACCCTGAATACGGCTTCGAAAAGCACAAGGGTTATGGCACTGCGGCACATTATGAGGCGATAAAAAAACACGGCATCCTGCCGATTCACCGTAAAAGCTTTTTGAAAAGTTTTTTTGAGGGCAAGTAATGGGAAAAACGCAGGAAATCGGCAATTCGGGCGAAGCTTTTGTTGCTGAATATTTGAAGGGTAAGGGCTATATTATTTCGGCGAAAAATTACCGTACACGTTTTGGAGAAATTGATGTTATAGCTGAAAATAATGACGAAATTTTGTTTGTAGAGGTTAAAACTCGCAAGGAAAACTCGTATGTTCGTCCTTACGAATATGTTAATAAGGAAAAACAGAGGAAAATATTTGTTACGGCAAGCATATACTTACAAAACAATGGCTTTGGGCTCAGCCCTCGGTTTGATGTTGCTGAGGTATTTGTTGGTTTAAACGGTTCAATGCGGTTGAATTATTTTGAAAACGCATTTGGAGCTGATTTTAATGAGAACTTTTGATTTACACTGTGATACTTTTTGCGAGCTGTTTGACCGTAAGCTGAGCTTAAGTGATGGTAGCTTGGCGGTAAATACCGATGAATTATCAACGTTTCAAACTGCGATTCAAACCTTTGCTGTGTTTTTGCATCCCGATATTAAAGATTCAGCATATCGGTATACCGAGGTTTTGAGTTACGGTAAAAGATGCCTTATGTCTGCCGGAATTGATATTTGCTTTAATCCTTTGTCACTTCAAGGTGACGGAATTAAAGCGTTACTGTCGGTTGAGGGCGGTGTACCGGGATTTAGCCCGAGATTTGTTGAAAAATTGTATTTAGACGGAATAAGAACGGTGTCATTAACCTGGAATTACGATAACGAAATAGCCGGAGGCTCCTACGGTGACGGAAGCTTAACTGCATTGGGTAAGGATATATTGAAAGAAATCAACCGTAAAAGGTTGACTGTTGATTTGTCACATTCCAATCAAAAAAGCTTTTTTGAGATAATCGAAAAAGCAGATAGTGTGATTGCAACACACACAGGCGTGTTTTCTATAGTTAATCATCCAAGAAATTTAACCGATGAACAGCTGAAATTAATAAAAGAGAAAAAAGGTATTTTCGGTTTGACTGTTTATCCGGATTTTATCGGTGAAGACCCGTATGAGGGCTTTTATAATGCCGTTTATCACTGCTTAGAGTTAGGGCTTGAGGAAAATTTGTGCATAGGTACTGATTTTGACGGTGCAGTTATGCATAAAAGCCTTTTTAAACCGTCACATTTAATTGAATTAAAAAGCTTTTTAACCGACAAGGGTATATATGAAAGCATATTAAATAAAATATTTTTCGAAAATTCCTATAATTTTTATAATAGGGTTTTGACAAATGATTGTTTTTGATGTAATATATAGGGGTTAACTGTGTTTTAAAGGATGGTACAAAGTTATGTTGTATACAAGTACAAGAGATGCAAGTATTAAGGTTTCGTCCGCTACCGCCATTTCTCAGGGTATTTCCAACGAAGGCGGACTGTTTGTTCCTGAGTCGATTCCTAGCTTGTGTGAAGCTGATTTTGAACGTATCGCAGCACTTGATTATATTGGTCGTGCAAAGGAAGTTTTGAAACTTTATTTAACCGATTTTACCGAGGATGAGCTTGAATATTGTGTTAACGGTGCATATAACGGCACCTTTGATAACAACTGTCCGGCACCGTTGAAGAAGTTAGATAACGGTGAGTATATTTTAGAGCTGTGGCACGGTCCCACCTGTGCATTTAAGGACTTGGCATTACAACTTTTACCTTTTTTGCTTACCACATCTGCTAAAAAGGTAGGTAAGGGCAGAACGGTTATATTGGTTGCAACCTCCGGTGATACCGGCAAGGCGGCCTTGGAAGGCTTTGCAGATGTTGAAAACACCGATATCGTAGTTTTTTATCCCAATAACGGTGTTAGTCCTATGCAAAAGCTTCAAATGGATACTCAAAAGGGTAATAATGTTTTTGTATGTTCAATTAACGGCAATTTTGATGATGCTCAAAGCGGCGTTAAAAGAATTTTTACAGATAACAGTATTAAGGCACTTCTTAAGGAAAACGGTATGGAGTTTTCCAGTGCAAACTCTATTAACTGGGGACGTTTGGTTCCGCAGATTGTTTATTATGTATCGGCTTATTGCGATTTACTTAAAAACGGGGAGGATTTGACCAATGGCTTTAATGTTGTTGTTCCAACCGGTAACTTCGGTAATATTTTGGCCGCCTACTATGCAAAATATATGGGCGTGCCTATAAATAAGCTGATTTGTGCTTCAAATTCCAACAATGTATTGACCGATTTTATCAAGACCGGTAAATATGACCGCAACCGTGAGTTTTTCACTACGGCATCTCCTTCTATGGATATTTTGATTTCAAGTAACCTTGAACGTATGTTATATCACCTTGGCAATAATGATGCCAAAGGCACTGCAAAATTACAGAAATCTTTGGCCCAGACCGGTGAATTCAGTATTGAAGGCGAAATGCTGGAACAGCTTCAGTCACTTTATTCCGCCGGCTGCTGTGATGATACCAACACCTTGGAAACCATTAAGGATAAGTTCAATAAATATAACTATCTTTTAGATACCCATACTGCGGTTGCTGTTAAGGTTTATGATGATTATGTGAAAGCGAGCGCTGATAGAACCCCGACTGTCATTGCTTCGACTGCTTCGCCATATAAGTTCTCGGCATCGGTATTAAAAGCTATTGACAATTCTAAATGCTGCAGTGATGAGTTTGAAATGTTAGAATCCCTGATGTCTGTAACCGGCGTTGATGCTCCGGCTCCGATTAAGGCGTTAAAGGGAGCCACACCAAGATTTAACAACATTTGCGAAAAAGATGAAATGATTGATGTTGTATTGAAATTTCTCAAAATTTAATAAAGAGAATAATGCAAAACAGGACTGCCGAAATACGACAGTCCGTTTTGTGTGTTAAAATTACCTTACTTTTGCTGGAAGGTGCCGCAAGCAGTCTCGGAAGAGGTTTTTGCATTGTGGTGAATAACCTCGATGCAGCCTGCATCACAGCAGTTGTCCTTGGTGTGATAACGGCAGGATTCAACCTCGCACTTAATACCTGAAATTTTGCATCCGCAATTCTCGTTCATAGCTTTAATCTCCTTGATATTTTAGTTTTAGGTCCTTTTGGGACAAACTTATTTTAACCCGTAATCTGTAGAATAAACTTAAAAAAGGGAGGGTGGCATATGTCACTTTTTACTATTTCCGATTTGCATTTGTCACTTAATACCGATAAGCCTATGGATGTTTTTTACGGCTGGAAAAATTATATAGAGCGTTTGACCGCTAATTGGAAGCGTGTAGTAGGCGAAAATGATACAGTTGTAATACCGGGTGATATTTCTTGGGCACTCAAATTAGAGGAAGCGGTTAAGGATTTAAAGTTTTTAGACTCGTTGCCCGGGAAAAAGATAATTTTAAAAGGTAACCACGATTTGTGGTGGAGCACAATGAAAAAGCTGAATGCTTTCTTTGAAGAAAATGGTATAAAAAGCGTCAGTTGTGTATTTAATAATTCGATTGAGGCTGAAGGCTACGGTATTTGCGGAAGCAGAGGTTGGTTTTTTGATAGACCCGAGGCTGAAAAAAAGGTAATTTTGCGTGAGGCAGGTCGGCTTGAAATGTCGATTGCCGATTGTGAAAAAAAGGGCCTTGCACCGTTAGTGTTTTTACACTATCCGCCGGTTTATGAAAATTCAAAATGTGATGAAATTTTGGATGTTTTAAAAAAGCACAATATCAAAACCGTTTATCATGGTCATATTCATGGCTCGGGTTTACATAAATCGGTAAATGAATATGATGGGATTATCCTAAAATTAGTTTCGTGTGACTGTATTGATTTTACGCCGTACAGGATTATTTTATGATGAATTTTCAATTATTATAGTAAAAGTTAAGAATTTAACAAGCAAAATTCGTACAATAATGGATATTTTTAATAAAAATTTGAAAATAATGTAAAATTTATAAAAAAACTATAGAAAAATTTTCAAATATGTGGTATAGTATTTTGAGAATTTTTGGGAGGATTTTGTTATGCTTAAGGAATTCAGTAAAAAAGAAACAAACCGTTATGAGCTGGTAATCACTGTTGATGCCGAAAAATTTAATGAGGCTATTAAACAGGCTTATTTGGAAAACGGTAAGAAAATCAACGTGCCCGGTTTCAGAAAGGGCAAGGCCCCTATGGGTATCATTGAAAAATACTATGGTGAGTCGGTCTTCTTTGAGGACGCTCTTAACATTCTCTACCCCGTAGCTGTTGATGAGGCTATTCCAGAGTCTAAGCTGCAGTTTGTTGATGACAAGATTGATTTTGACCTTGTTAAAATCAGTAAGCAAGAGGGTGTAGAGTTCAAGGTTGTTATCACCGTTATGCCTGAGGTTGAAATCGACGGCTACAAGAACTTGAAGGCTGAGAAGGTTATCGCAGTTGTTACTGACGAGGAAATTGAGGCTGAGGTTAAGGCTATTGCCGACCGTAACTCAAGAATGGTTACAGTTGAGCGTGCTGCAGAGCTTCACGATACAGCAGTTATTGATTATGAAGGCTTCTGTGACGGCGTTGCTTTTGAAGGCGGCAAGGGTGAGTCTTATTCGTTAGAGCTTGGCTCGGGTTCCTTTATTCCCGGCTTTGAGGACCAGATTGTCGGTCACACAGCCGGTGATGAGTTTGATGTAAACGTTACTTTCCCTGAGGAGTATCATTCAGAGGATTTGAAGGGCAAGGCTGCTACCTTTAAGTGTAAGCTTCACGAGCTTAAGGTTAAGGAATTGCCTGCCATTGATGATGATTTTGCGAAGGACGTCAGTGAGTTTGATACCTTGGCCGAGTACAAGGCAGACTTAAAAGCAAAGGCATTAGAGAGAAAGACTGCTCAGGCAGATGCTGACGTTGAAAATCAGCTTGTTGAACAGCTTATTGAGTTGGTTAAGGCTGAGATACCCGAGGCATTGATTGAGAACCGTGCAAAGCAGAGCGTTGAAGAGTTTGCATATAGACTTCAGGCTCAGGGTATGGACCTCGGTACTTACTTAAAGTATATGGGCGGAACTATTGATAGCTTTAAGGATACCTTTAAACCGCAGGCTGAGATGCAGGTCAAGATTCGCTTGGCATTAGAAAAGATTGCTGAGCTTGAGAATATCGAGATTACAGAGGACGAGCTTAACGCTGAGTTCGAGAAGATGGCTAAGGATTACGGCATGGAGCTTGACAAGATTAAGGCTTCTGTTCCTGCTGATGACCTTAAAAAGGATTTGGCAGTTCAAAAGGCTATGGAGCTTGTAAAGACTTCTGCAGATGTAGCCGAGGTTGAGAAGAAGACTGAGAAGGCTCCTGCAAAGAAGCCTGCCGCAAAGAAGACTACCACTGCTAAAAAGCCTGCTGCTAAGAAGACAGCTGCAGATAAAACCGAAGAATAATTCTTTTTGGTTTTGTTTATAATCTAAAAAACGGTCGCATACTTATTTTTGTGGTATGACCGCAAGTGATTGACCAATAAGCGGTAGAAGCCACAGGCTTCTGCCGCTTTGTGTATTTTTTAAAAAAGGAGTTTTATTTATGAGTTTAGTACCTATGGTTGTTGAACAGACCGGTGCCGGTGAGCGTTCGTATGATATTTATTCAAGATTGCTTAATGACCGTATCATTATGCTTTGTGATCAGGTGAACGATGCTACTGCAAGTCTTGTTATAGCTCAGATGCTTTATTTAGAGGGTAAGGACCCCGATAAAGATATTTCCTTCTATATTAACAGTCCCGGTGGCTCTGTTTCGGCAGGTATGGCAATTTACGATACGATGAACTACATTAAGTGTGATGTCAGCACAATTTGCATGGGTATGGCCGCATC
The DNA here is from genome assembly GCA_904501685.1 of Clostridiaceae bacterium. Lineage (GTDB taxonomy): Bacteria > Bacillota > Clostridia > Oscillospirales > Acutalibacteraceae > UMGS172. The sequence continues at coordinate 6,110 of CAJGBX010000011.1, read as the reverse complement.
AATGGGTGCATTTTTACTTTCTGCAGGCGCTAAGGGTAAGCGTTTGGCATTGCCTAATAGTGAGATTATGATTCACCAGCCGTTAGGTGCCGCTGAGGGTCAGGCATCTGATATTATTATTCATGCTAAGCATATTGAGCAAACTCGTGAAAAGCTTAATAAAATTTTGGCTGAAAATACCGGCAAGCCGCTTGAAACTATTAAAATTGATACCGAGCGCGATAACTTTATGTCGGCTTATGAGGCTATGGAATACGGTCTTATTGACAAGGTTATCGAAAAAAGATAATTTAGGAGTTAAAAATGCCTAATAATAAAAACAATTTTCCTATTTGTTCCTTTTGCGGACGTACTGAGCAAGAGGTAGACCATTTGATTGCAGGTAACGGTGTGTTTATTTGTGACGAATGTATTGAGGTGTGTCATTCTTTGCTTTTGGAGAATGATGTTGGCCCTGCAAGAAAGCAAAATAAATCTAAAGCTGAGCCGAAAAAGGATTTTAAGCTTCCTACACCTGCTGAGTTAAAGGCTCATTTAGATGAGTATGTAATCGGTCAGGACGATGCTAAGAAAACCCTTGCAGTTGCCGTTTATAATCACTATAAGCGTATCTTCTTTAAGGAAAAAAGTGAGGTTGAGCTGACCAAGAGCAATGTGCTTATGTTAGGCCCTACCGGTGTCGGTAAAACCTTACTTGCACAGACCTTGGCACGGTTTTTGGATGTTCCCATTGCTATTGCTGATGCTACTACATTAACTGAAGCCGGTTATGTCGGTGAGGATGTAGAGAATATTCTGCTTCGCTTGATTCAGGCGGCTGATTTTGATATTGAAAAGGCCGAGAGAGGTATTATCTATGTCGATGAGATAGATAAAATCGCAAGAAAGTCTGAAAATGCGTCGATTACACGTGATGTAAGCGGTGAGGGTGTTCAACAGGCTCTTTTAAAGATTTTGGAGGGTACCGTTTCTAATGTACCGCCTCAAGGCGGTCGTAAGCATCCTCAACAGGAATTTATACAGATTAATACTACAAATATTCTGTTTATTTGTGCAGGTGCTTTTGACGGTATTGAGAAAATCATTGCTAAAAGAACGGGCGAAAGCGGTTTAGGCTTTGGTGCTGAGGTGAAATCTAAAACTCAAATGGAGGAGGAAACCACTGTTCGTAAGGTTATTCATCATGATTTGGTGAAATTCGGCCTTATTCCTGAGCTGGTCGGTCGTTTGCCGGTTATAGCCTCGCTTGATGCTATGGATGAGGAAACCTTATACAGAATAATGGTTGAGCCTAAAAACTCGATTATCAAGCAATATGTTGAACTTTTTAAAATGGATAACATTAAGCTTGAATTTGAAGAGGATGCTTTACGCTATATTGCTAAAACTACAGTTGAGCGTAAAACAGGTGCTAGAGGTTTGCGCTCGATTATTGAAAATATTCTTCGTGATATTATGTTTCAGTCACCGTCCGACAAAACAATTTCCGAAATTTATATTACAAAGGAATGTGCCGAAGGCAAAAACAGTCCACGAGTGGTGAACACTAACGCTTCGGAAAAAGGAAAAATCAAGGCAAAAGTTGACGTTCCCGTAGCATAAAAAACATCTAAAATTTAATATTAATTTCTAAGCCAAAAGGTCGATTTTTGTATTAATTAATACTTAAACCGACCTTTCAATATTTGACACGACAAGTTAAAAATTCCCATAATTCAAGCGTTTTCGAGGATTTTTAATATAATTTACCATTTGAAAAAATAGTGTAAAAATCGAAGTATACTTTTATGTGACAATATTTTAAAAATTATTGTGCTGAATGGTTAAAAATATCACAATGTGATTGTATATTTCTACAAAAAATTTATTCACCGCTCAAAAACAATTGCAATTGTTTATAAACCGTTATATAATAATTAGGTAATATTGAAAGTGAGCGGTGATGACATGCCCGAATTCGTGATCAGTGCTGAAAGACAGCAGTTGATTGGTCACCTCATCGAACGCCTGCCCGTTATTCGCAAAAAGGTTCGCCTTTCGCAAGACGAGCTTGGCGCCTTGGTCGGAAAGAGCCGTCAGAAGATTTCTGATATTGAGCGCTATTCCGCACCAATGGGATGGGACACCTATCTTGCCATTTGCACTATGTTGGAGATGAACAACGCATTCGATGTTGAATCGGACAGTTGGTACTTCGAAGACAAGAGTCGTTGGTTAAAAACGCTGTAAGCACGAAAAATGCCCTGAACTCGCAGGAAAACTTAAGTTTTCCTGCGAGTTTCTTTTTTTGAAGAAAATGAGAAACATTCTCATTTTGTGTTGACTTTATTTAATTTTGTGCTATACTTCATTCTAAGAATATTATTTTTTGGAGATATATATATGCCTAAAAGCTATAATACCGATCAAAGAAAAAGGGTAATTGATTTTTTTAAAGAAAATAAGGAGCACCATTTTACTGTAAATCAGATTGCGGATAGGCTTTGCTTAGACGGTTCGGGAAGAAGCACAGTTTACCGCCAGATTTCTAACCTTTTGGAAAGCGGTGTAATTCGTAGATTTGAATCCGGTGATAGCCGTCAGTTTGTATATCAGTTTGCGGATTTGAATGAGGATTGTGATAGTCATTATCATCTTAAATGTGTTAAATGCGGAAGATTAATTCATATGAATTGTGAACATTTAAAGGAAGTAAGTGACCATATTAAATCTGAGCATGATTTTATTCTCGGCTCTGGCCGTGGAATTTTATACGGTGAATGTGTCGATTGTCTTATTGAAAATAGGTAGTTTATGAAAAGAATAGTTTGTTTTTTAATTATGTTACTGCTTTGCCTTACATTGTTTTGCGGCTGTAACGAAAATAATCAAAAGGCTGAAAGATTAGAAATTGTGTGTACTGTTTTCCCTCAATATGATTTTTTAAGGAATATTGCAGGGGATAGGGTTAATTTAAAAATGCTGGTACCCTTGGGTGTAGAAAGTCATGATTTTAAACTGGAAAATTTGACGGTTGCCGAGTTAAAAACCGTAGCTGATGCTGATTTAGTGGTTTTCGTCGGCGGAGAGTCGGATGAAGCTTGGATAACCGAGCTTAAGAATACTGTTAAATCAAAGGCAGTATGGTGCGCAATGACAGATTTTACTCCTACCTTAAAGGAAATTATTTCAGAAAGTATGGAGCATGAGCACGACCACGCTCATGGCGAGAATCATCATGAGGGCAACGCTTTCGACGAGCACGTCTGGACTTCTCCTAAACGGGCAATAGAAATTATTACAGCTATGACTGAAGTTCTTATCGAGTTGGATGCTGACAACAGTGATTATTTTAGGCAAAACAGTGAGAAGTATATTGCCCAGCTTCAAGGTCTTGACAATGAACTTAAAAAAGCAGTATCTGTTGCTGATAATAAAAAGCTCGTATTCGGAGACCGTTTTCCGTTTAGGTATTTGTTTGCTGATTACGGTTTGGAATTTGATGCGGCGTTCCCCGGCTGCTCTGCAGTAAGTGATCCCTCTGTTAAGCAGATAACCTCTTTAACTCAAACTGCAGTTGAATCTGGAACCAAGCATATTTTTTATATGGAAAATTCAAATCCGGTTTTTGCTGAAAGCATTGCAAAAAAAATTGGCGGTAAGGCAGTGTTGCTGCATTCCTGCCATACGCTTTCACGCGATGAGCTTGATAGCGGTATAAACTATTTGAAGCTTACTGCTCAGAATATTCAAAGAATCAAGGAGGCCCTAAATGGTTAGATTGAAATTGAATAATATTACCTTAGCTTATGACGGCCGAGTTGTTATAAACAATCTTTCCTTAAAGGTTGACAGCGGTGATTATTTGTGTGTTGTCGGTGAAAACGGAAGCGGAAAAAGTACACTTATAAAAGGAATTTTGGGCATTGTTAAGCCAACTGGAGGAAGCATTGCTTTCTGTTGTCCTAAGCATAAAAGGTCTATAGGATATTTGCCGCAGCAACAGTCAGCTCAAAGGGATTTTCCTGCTTCGGTTAAGGAGGTAATACTGTCCGGTTTTGCGGGCAAATGCCGTCTTCCTTGGTACACAAAGGAAATGAAGCAAAAGGCTTTGGAAAATATGCAGCTGCTTAAAATTGAAAACCTTATTAATGAGCCGTTTTCGGCACTTTCCGGTGGTCAGCAACAGAGAGTGCTTTTAGCACGTGCTTTGTGTGCTACAGAGGATTTGTTACTGTTGGACGAGCCTGTTAACGGACTTGACCCCAATGCTTCAAAAGAGATGTATTCAATTATAAAAGAATTAAATAAGAGTGGAATGACGGTTATAATGATTACTCATGATATTAATACAGCTGTTAATTCTGCCAATAAAATTCTGCATCTTGATAGGGATAACCATTTTTACGGAACAACTGCCGAGTATCTTGTGTCTAATTTCGGAAGCTCGCTTTTGAAGGGCGGTGCAAAATGAGTATATATTTTGATTTTAGCGTATTTTCCGGACAGTATTTTGATGCTACTGTGCTGATTTATGCTATTATTGTCGGTGTTTTAACCTGCCTTTGCTCATCTGTTTTAGGTGTTAATCTTGTACTAAAGAGATATTCAATGATAGGTGACGGTTTGTCACACGTCGGATTTCTGGCTCTGGCTCTGGCGTCACTTTTGGGTATAGCACCTGAAGATAATATTTATTTGACCATACCGGTTGTAACGGCTGCGGCATTCTTCCTTATGTGGCTTACAGATAGCGGAAAGCTAAAGGGTGATGCGGCAACTGCACTTGTATCGGTCGGTACTGTTGCAGTAGGCTATATTATTTTCGGTCTTGCCGAGGCTGGCTCGGCCGAGGTTTGCACAGGTCTTTTCGGTGCCTCTGTTTTAACAATAAGCGCTAATGATACAATTCTGGGTGCAAGTCTTTGTGCTGTTGTATTAGTATTGTATCTTGTGTTCTTTAACCGTATTTTTGCCGTAACCTTTGACCGCGATTTTTCAAAGGCTACCGGTGTAAATATTAGGGTGAACAATATGCTGCTTGCCGGCTTGACTGCAATTACGATAGTTGTTGGTATGAAGCTGATTGGCTCAATTATGATTTCGGCAGTTATTGTCATTCCGGCTGTGACCTCTATGAAGCTTTTTAAAACCTTTAAGGCAACTGTGATTTCTTCTGCAATTATATCGGCTTTGTGTTTTGCTTTAGGCTTTTTATTCGCTGTTACCTTTGTTATAGCAAAGCCGGATAGCTATATGTCAGGTACCGTAATGTTGCCGGTAGGTGCAACAGTGGTCTGTTTTAATGTTTTAGCGTTACTTTTAGCCGGACTTATTAAAAAGAAACGTGTAAAATGTTGAATATTTTGATATTTGCTATTGCAATTACGGAGTAAAATGTTAAAATAAATTGAACCTGTATTTTGATTGATTTGAGGCTTAGGTATGTATAGGATTGTTTTTAAAAAACAACTGAATGATTTTGTTACTTTAATGGATATTGAGGCTCCTTTTGTTGCAAAGAAAGCAGAAGCAGGGCAGTTTATAATTTTGCGAGTTGACGCCGAGGGTGAAAGAATTCCCTTAACCGTTGCAGGTTTTGATCGGGAAAAAGGAACTGTCAGAATAATATTTCAAGTTGTCGGAGCAACTACCGAAATACTTAACCATAAGGAAATAGGTGACTGCTTGCAGGATTTCGTTGGACCTTTGGGTGTTGCAACTCGTACCGATGGACTTAAAAGGGTATGCGTTGTCGGCGGTGGTGTCGGTTGTGCAATAGCATTACCGATAGTCGAAAAGTTACACAGTCAAGGTGCAGAGGTTACATCAATTATCGGCTTTAGAAATAAGGAATTGGTTATTTTAGAGGATGAGTTTAAAGTAGCCTCTGACCGTTGTTTTTTAGTTACCGATGACGGCAGCTACGGTAAAAAGGGTAATGTTTGTCATCCGCTAAATGAAATGCTAAATAACGGTGAAGTGTTTGACGAGGTTATCGCAATTGGCCCTGTAGTTATGATGAAGTTTGTTGTAGAAGCCGTTCGTCCGTTTGGTATACCCTGTACAGTTTCAATGAATCCGATTATGATTGACGGCACCGGTATGTGCGGCGGCTGCCGTTTGACCTT
>CAJGBX010000010.1 GCA_904501685.1 Clostridiaceae bacterium | reverse complement strand
GCGGTACAGTAATCGTAACCGGTACTGTTTCACAGGTTGAGGCTGCGCTCACTGCCGTAACGGAATACGCAATTAATAAGTTAGGTTTTGCCGTATGCGAGATAACCAGAACTTAAAAAGGCTTCTGCTTATCGGTCGAAGCGGTTGCGGAAAGACTACTCTGACACAGGCTTTAAGAGGTGAGAAAATCCACTATCTTAAAACTCAGGGTATGGCATTCAATGATTTTCTCATCGACTCACCCGGTGAATACGCCGAAAATCACGATTTAGGCGCTGCCTTGGCATTGTATTCGTATGAGGCTGATGTTGTAGCTCTGCTGATAGCGGCAAATGACGATTATTCGCTTTTCCCGCCTAACATCACCTGCTTGGTCAACCGTGAGGTTATCGGGATTGTGACAAAAATCGACAAGGCAAATCCTGACAGAGCCGAGCGTTGGCTAAGGCTTTCAGGCTGTAAACGAGTGTTTTTTGTCAATTCTAAGACAGGCGAAGGCGTTTCCAATATAATCGGCCACTTAAAACCACAAAAAATCAACTAAAAAACAGAAAAATAAAGAAAAAGACAGATTTTACTATTGACTTGTGTTATTATTTATGGTATTATTTAACCATAATCAAATAAAATCCCAAAAAATGCAAAAAAGGAGAACTTAAAATGGTTAATGAGTTTGAAATCAAAAAACAGATTTGCGAAATCGGTAAGCGCATCTACGACAAGGGCATGGTTGCTTCTAATGACGGTAACATCTCCGTTAAGCTGAACGACAATGAATTCCTTTGCACTCCTACCGGTGTAAGCAAGGGCTTTATGACCCCCGAGTACATCTGTAAGGTAGACCGCGACGGTAAGCTTATTCAGGCTAATGCCGGCTTCAAGCCCTCGTCCGAAATCAAGATGCATATGAGAGTATATAAGGAGCGTCCCGATGTTAATTCGGTTGTTCACGCTCATCCTATGTATGCTACCGGCTTTGCTATTGCAGGTATTCCCCTTACTCAGCCCATTATGCCTGAAGCAGTTATTGCTCTCGGTTGCGTTCCTATCGCTGAGTACGGTACCCCTTCCACCGAGGAAATTCCCGATGCAATTTCCAAGTACTTACAGTCCTTTGATGCAGTATTGCTCGAGAATCACGGTGCTCTTACCTTCTCTGATACTCTTTTAAATGCTTATCATAAGATGGAGTCTGTTGAATTCTATGCTAAATTGCTTTACATCTCCAAGCAATTAGGCGGTCCTAAGGAATTGAGCGATGCTCAGGTTAAGCGTTTGTACTCAATGCGTAGTCAGTACGGCTTAAAGGGTAAGCATCCTGCAGACCTTTGCCCGAATAACAAGGAAGGTAAGCCCAGCTGCCACGGCTGTAACGGTAACTGCGGTAACCACGCTGATGCTGATATGGTTGCTGAAATCACCCGCCGTGTTATTGAACAGCTCGGCAAATAAGAGGTGTCACTAATGGACACCAACGCTTTACGCGAAATAGTAGATACCGTTATCCGCGAAATGGGTGCTAAAAGTGATATTGCACTTGCTGAAGCACGTATTTTAAGTGAAAAGGTCCGTGAAAAGGCTAAGGCTATGGGCGTCAACGCCGTAGTTGCCGTCGCAAACCGAGCCGGTCATCCCGTTTTGGTTGAATGTATGGACGATTCGTTTATTGCAAGCTATGACATTGCGGTAAACAAGGCCTTTACGGTGGTATCTCTTAAAATGTCCACCTCAAAGCTTAAAACCTTAAGCCAACCCGGCGGCTCGCTTTACGGAATACAGTTCACCAACAACGGTAGGATTGTGATTTTCGGCGGCGGTGAGCCTCTGTATAACAAAAAGGGCGAAATTATCGGCGGCTTGGGTGTTAGCGGCGGCACTGAGGAGCAGGACACCGCTTTAGCGGAATGCGGTAAATCAATATTTTCAGAAAGGCAGTAAGTATTATGGATATCAATTCTTCTAATATTGAAGCAATTGTCCGTCAGGTTTTGGGCGATTTAAAGGGTACCTCGGCACCCGCCAACACCTCTTTCGGCGGTGCAGTTCCTTCAACTGCCCATGTTGCAATGCTGACCGGCTTGGAGAAATTCGAAATTAAAGAATATCCTATGCCGACAGTCGGTGATGATGACATTCTTGTTAAGGTTGAGGGTTGCGGCGTTTGCGGTACCGACGCACACGAGTTCAAGCGTGACCCGTTCGGCCTCATTCCGGTAGCACTCGGTCACGAAGGAACCGGCGAGATTGTTAAAATGGGTAAAAATGTTACTAAAGACTCTGCAGGAAAACCTTTGAAGATTGGTGACAAGGTTGTTACCTGTATGATTTTCAAGGATAATCCCGACATTACAATGTTTGACCTGAATAAGCAGAATGTCGGCGGTGCTGACGTTTACGGTCTTTTGCCGGACGACGATATTCACCTGAACGGCTGGTTCAGTGATTACATATTGGTTCGCGGCGGCTCAACCGTATTTAATGTCAGTGACCTTGATTTGGATTCACGTATTTTGATTGAACCCTGTGCAGTTTTAATTCACGCAGTTGAGCGTGCTAAGACAACCGGCATTCTCAGATTCAATAGCCGTGTTGTTGTTCAGGGCTGCGGACCTATCGGTCTTATCTGCATCGCGATTTTACGCACAATGGGTATTGAAAACATTGTTGCGGTTGACGGTGAAGAGAAGAGACTTTCCTTTGCCAAGGAAATGGGTGCCGACCATACCGTTAACTTTAAGGACCACAAGGGTATTGAAGCATTATCGGGCGCAGTCAAGGATGCCTTCGGCGGCTATTATGCTGACTTTGCATTCCAGTGCACCGGCTCTCCTGTAGCACATAGCAACATCTACAAGTTTATCCGCAACGGCGGCGGCTTGTGTGAATTGGGCTTCTTTATCAACGGCGGCGATGCAACCATCAATCCGCACTTTGATATCTGTGCTAAGGAAATTACTACCGTCGGTTCTTGGGTATACACCTTGAGAGATTATGCTACCACCTTTGATTTCTTGAAAAGAGCAAAGGGCATCGGTCTTCCGATTGAAAAGCTGATTACTCATAAATATCCTTTAGAGCAGATTAACGAAGCACTCCAAACCAATCTTAAAATGGAAGGTTTGAAGATTGCAATTGTTAATAAGTAATCCGGGAGGTTATATAAATGGGAAAAGCAACCGGAATACTTGAGGTTTACGGACTTGTAGCGGCCTTTGTAGCGTGTGACGCCGGATGTAAGGCGGCCAACGTTACGGTTGAACATTTCGACAAAAACAAACCCGGCAACCCCGACGGTTTGGATGTTCCGCTGATTGTAGCGATTAAGTTTCGCGGAAGTGTAACCGATGTCGAGGCCGCCATTGAAGCCGCGCGCTTAGCGGCCGAAAAGGTCTCGGGTGTTATAACCTCACACATTATCACTCGCACGGAAGAAGATACTGAGCCTATGTTAAAGCTCAACGCTTTCGATAAAAACTAATTAAATTTTCGGAGGAAATTAAAATGGCTAAAGAAGCACTTGGTATGATAGAAACTCGCGGTCTTACCGCAGCAATTGAAGCAGCTGACTCTATGGTTAAGGCTGCAGAGGTAGTATTAATCGGAACCGAGAAAATCGGTTCGGGACTCGTATCGGTTATGGTACGCGGTGACGTCGGTGCAGTTAAAGCCGCCGTTGAAGCAGGTGCAGCTACTGCATCTACTTTGGGCGAGTTGGTTGCTACCCACGTTATCCCCCGTCCTCATGAGGATGTTGAAAAGATTCTCCCTAAGTTTTAATTGATTGTTAGGAGAACGCACTATGAAGTCAGTAGGAATGATTGAAGTATCGGGCGTCACCGGTGCGATAGATTGTTTAGACATTATGTGCAAATCGGCCGACGTTGAATTTGTTACTTGGGAGCGTAAATTAGGCGGAAGACTTGTAACGGTTGTGGTTCAAGGAAACGTTTCTGCGGTTACTGCCGCAGTTGAAAATGCCTTGGCAAACGGAATTATAAAACCGGTTGCTCATGCCGTAATTGCAAGTCCTCACGAGGAAACCTGGCGTCTCTTACAGCTCAGCGCCGCACGAATTGCAAAGAAAGGCAGGTAATATTTATGGCAGAGAAAAAGGCACCCGCCAAGACTACTGCAAAAGCCCCTGCAAAAACTACAGTAAAGCCGGTTGAAGAAGCCGTAGCTACAACACCCGTAAAGGAGGTAAAGAAAATGGCACTTGAAGCATTAGGTATGGTAGAAACCAGAGGCTTGGTAGCCGCTATTGAGGCCGCTGATGCTATGGTTAAGGCTGCTAACGTTCAGCTCATCGGCACCGAGAAAATCGGTTCCGGACTCGTAACCGTTATGGTTCGCGGTGACGTAGGTGCAGTTAAGTCTGCAGTTGAGGCAGGCTCTGCTTCTGCATCTCGCTTGGGTGAGTTAGTTGCTACTCACGTAATTCCCCGCCCTCACGGTGACGTGGAGAACATTCTCCCCACCTTGAAATAATTTGCAAATTATTATTAAATCAGGAGGAAACAAAAATGGCACTTGAAGCATTAGGTATGGTAGAAACCAGAGGCTTGGTAGCTGCAATTGAAGCTGCTGATGCTATGGTTAAGGCTGCTAACGTTCAGCTCATCGGTACCGAGAAAATCGGTTCCGGACTCGTATCGGTTATGGTACGCGGCGATGTCGGCGCAGTTAAGTCTGCAGTTGAGGCAGGCTCTACTTCTGCATCTCGCTTGGGCGAATTGGTTGCTACCCATGTTATTCCCCGTCCTCACGAAGACGTGGAAAAAATCCTTCCTACTCTTAAATAATTGTAGGAAAATCGCTTGTTAACTCACGAGGGGGATTTATTCCCCCTCCGGTTAACCTAATTACACGAAAGAACAGGTGACCTGAATGATAGTCGGAAAAGTAGTCGGAACGGTAGTTTCCACAAGAAAAAATGAAAATCTTATCGGCTGTAAGTTTATGGTTATTGAACCTATTGCCGAGCTCGGCGACAGGAACAAAAAAATAGTCGCCATTGACAATATCGGTGCCGGTATCGGCGAAATGGTATTGGTTGCACTGGGCAGTGCCGCAAGAGTCGGCTGTAATATGTCCGAAGCTCCGGTAGATGCCGCTATTGTCGGTATCGTTGACGACGGTACAGGCCTCGGAGTGGCTAAATAATGAATTTAGAGCAATTAAAGGCCTGCTTACGCGAAGCAGGTGTTGTCGGTGCAGGCGGCGCAGGGTTTCCAACCTATGCCAAGCTGTCAGAAAAAGCCGACACTTTGATTTTAAACTGTGCGGAATGTGAGCCACTTTTACGCTTACACCGTCAGGTACTTAAATTGTATACATATGAAATTTTAAGTACACTTAATGAAATTTCGAAATTGGCAGGAATTGAAAGGGTTATTATCGGCATCAAGGCCTCCTATAAGGGTACGGTCGAGGCGCTTAGTAACCAAATCACTTCCTTTAAAAATATGAGCATTTGCACATTGCCTGAGGTCTATCCTGCAGGCGATGAGGTTGTGCTGACCTACGAAGCAACCGGCAGGGTTGTACCTGCAGGTCAAATCCCTTTGTCGGTCGGTGTTACAGTACTTAATGTTGAAACCGTTTATAACATCTATAAGGCAGTTAACGGACAGCCGGTTACATATAAGTACGTGACCGTTATCGGCGAGGTTGAAAATCCCGTTACTATATATGCTCCGATTGGCACACCCTTGGAAAATTTGATTAAAATGGCAGGCGGTGCTACAATCGCCGACCCTGCTTACATTATAGGCGGACCGATGATGGGTAATATAGGCTCGGCATCGCAGCCGGTTACCAAAACCACTAACGCTGTTTTGGTTTTGCCTAAAACACTTCCCTTTATTCAAAGAAAACAAACCAGAGTTACCACAGATATAAGACGTGCAATGTCATCCTGCTGTCAGTGTAGCTACTGTACCTCACTTTGTCCGCGTAATCTTTTGGGCCACCCTATTGACCCAAGTGCATTGATGAATGCCGCGGCACATTCGGTAACGAGTGACGCTACGCCCTACATAAACGCCGCATTTTGCTCAGGCTGTGGACTTTGTGAGACCTTCTCCTGCCCTCAGGGGTTATCTCCGAGAGCACTTTTAGGTGCAACCAAGGCCTCTTTGAGAAAGAACGGCATCAAGCCGCCTCAAGACCCCGATATGAGTGAGGTTAGCCCGGCACGTCCCTTCAGGATGATTCCGCTGGCCCGTGTCAGAGCAAGATTGGGACTTGACCCGTACAATAAATCGGCGCCGATTATTGATGATGAGGTAAAGGTAAAGCGTCTTGTGATACCTCTTTCTCAGCACATCGGTGCACCTGCCGAGGCAGTTGTTAAAAAGAAAGATAAGGTCACCCAAAATCAGCTTATAGCAAAGCCTTGCGAAAATGCACTCAGCGTCGGTATCCATACGCCGTTTAACGGCACAGTTTTGGATGTTACCGACAAAAATATAATTATTTCGGTAGACTAGGAGGAAATGAAAAATGAAAAAAGCAATAGGTATGGTCGAATTTAAGACCGTTTCCTCCGGCATGCGTGCGGCTGACCGTATGGTCAAAACCGCTGAAGTTGAGTTGCTTCAGGCAGACACTGTTTGCCCCGGTAAATTTTTGGCACTTATAAGCGGTGATTTAAGTGCTGTTAATGCCGCAGTTGAAGCCGCCGCAAACATTGACCGAGAGCAGCTGATTGACACCTTTGTGTTAGGTAATCCGCATGATTCTATTTTCTCGGCACTATACGGCACAAGCCAGATTGACAGTCCGAATGCACTCGGTGTTATCGAGACCTTCTCGGCCGCCACCGCAGTTGTTGCCGCTGACGTTGCCGCAAAAACCGCCTTGGTTGATTTGATTGAGCTTCGCTTGGCTCGCGGTATGTGCGGAAAGTCTTACCTCCTGCTCACCGGTGAAATTGCCGCAGTCCAGGCCGCTATTGACCGTGCAAAAATTAATGCCGGCGAAAAAGGAATGTTCCTTGACAGTGCCGTTATACCCCGTCCTGACAAAAAATTCTGGAGCAAAATTCTATAACCCTAAAATTTATAAGGAGAGTATAAATCAATGCTCGCAATAGAACGCCGCAATGCAATTCTCGCAAAGCTAAACGCCGAAGGCAAGGTAATTGTTACCGACTTAAGCCGTGAGTTTGATGTTACCGAGGAAACAATCAGACGTGACCTTGAAAAGCTCGACAATGAGGGTCTTGCAACCAAAACCTATGGCGGTGCGATAGCCAATAAGAGTCTTAATATCGACCTGCCCTACAATGTTCGCAAGCGTGCAAGTGTTGAACGCAAGCAAAAAATTGCAGAAAAAATCGCCGAAATGATAAAAGAAGGCGATTATATAATGGTCGATGCAAGTTCTACTGCAATTTATGTTACGAAATGCATTGCACACCTTAAAAATATTACACTTATCACTAACTCGATTGAAATTTTAATGGAATTAGCCGACAAGAGTGACTGGAACATTCTTTCCACCGGCGGTACATTAAAAAAAGGCTCGTTATCCTTGGTCGGCACCTCTGCCGAACGTATGATTAAGGGCTTCCACGTTGATTTGGCAATATGCTCGTCAAAGGGCATTGATATGAATATGGGCATCACCGATTCCAATGAAAAAGATTCTGAAATCAAGCGTGCGATTTTTGCCGCCGCCGACCGTAAGATTCTGGCGGTCGATGCCACCAAGTTTGATAAGATTTCGTTCGTTCACGTTTGTGATCTGAATGATGTTGATACTATAGTAACCGATGAGGTGCCCTCTGACCGTTGGATTGAATACTGCAAGGACAAGGGTGTTGAGCTGGTTTACTAGTAAAGCCGTTTAGGAGGAAATTAAATGAAAATACTCGTTTTAAATGCAGGTAGTTCTTCTCTGAAATATCAGTTATTCAATATGGATAACGGCGATGTTTTAGCTAAGGGACTTTGTGAGTGTATCGGCGGTAAGGGTGGTATTGTAACCCATAAATATGCCGATAACAAGCATACTATAGAAACCGAACTCGAGGACCACGAAAAGGCTCTTTCAATCGTTCTTGATTTGTTAGTCAGTGATGAGCACGGCGTTATTAAAAGCATTGATGAAATCGGTGCCGTCGGTCACAGAGTTGCTCACGGCGGTGAAAAGCTTAAAGCCTCCTCACTTATTGATGACGAGGTTGTAAAGTACCTCGAGGGTATCGTGCCTATAAATCCGTTACACGGCCCTCCGGCAATCAAGGGTATTACTGCTTGCCGCAGACTTATGAGCTCGGTACCTCAGGTTGCAGTATTTGACACTTCCTTCTACTCTCAAATGGAAGACTTCCGTACAATTTACGCTATTCCGTATGAGCTTTATACTAAATATCAGATTCGCCGTTACGGCTTCCATGGTACCTCGCACCGATATGTTGCTGCCAAGGCGGCTGAGCTTTTGGGCAAGCCGATTGAGGAATTGAAAATTGTTACCTGTCACTTGGGTAACGGCTCCTCCATTACCGCAGTTGATAAGGGCGTTGCAATTGACACCTCTATGGGCTTCACTCCGCAGGAGGGTCTGCCGATGGGTACTAGAAGCGGCTCGCTTGACCCGACCGTTATCCCTTACATTATGAAGGCTGAGGGTCTTTCGGCTGACGAGATTGAGGATATGCTTAACCGTAAATCGGGCTTACTCGGCATCAGCGGTGTTTCGAATGACTGCCGTCAGATTGCCGAAGCCGCAAATAACGGTAACTACCGTGCCCAGCTTGCGCAGAAAATTCTCTATAATAGCATTAAAAAGATTATCGGCAGCTATATTGCTGAATTGAACGGTATTGATGCTCTTGTCTTCACCGCAGGTATCGGCGAAAACGACTATCAGCTTCGTGAAGCAGTTTGTGAGAATATGGACTTCTTCGGAATTGCAATTAATAAGGACTTAAACACCGGATTAAGAGGTGTTGAAAAGGATATTTCTGCCGATGGTGCTAAAGTCAGGACCTTGGTTATTCCGACTGACGAGGAATATATGATTGCATTGGATACCTTGAAATTTTGTAAGGAGTAATTAATAATGGCTAATATCTCTGAAAATGAAATCCGCGAGGTTGTTAACCTTGTGCTTAATAAAATGAAAACAAGTAACACCTCGGACTGGGATAGCACTCACTACGGTCCAAGAAAGTTCGTCGGCGTTTATTCCGATATGAATGACGCTATTGCCGAGGTTCAGAAGGCTTATTTAGCTGTTAGAGCTATGTCGGTTGAGCAGCGTGAGGCTATTATTACCGAAATCCGCCGTCTGACACGTGCTGAGGCTCCTATTATGGCACAGTTAGGTGTCAATGAGACCGGTATGGGTAAGGTTGAGCATAAACGCCTGAAGCACCTTTTGGTTGCCGATAAGACTCCCGGTACTGAGGATATTATTTCAAACGCACGCACCGGTGACAACGGCTTGACCTTGGTGGAAATGGCTCCGTTCGGTGTTGTAGGCGCTATTACTCCGAGTACTAACCCCAGCGAAACCGTTATTTGCAACAGTATCGGTATGATTGCCGCCGGTAACGGCGTTGTGTTTAATCCGCATCCTAACGCAATCGCCACCTCTAACTATGCTGTTGACCTTGTAAACCGTGCTTCTAAGACCGCAGGTGGTCCTGAGGTTTTGGTTTGCTCTATGGTTAAGCCTACCTTAGAGTCGGCCGCTGTTATGCAGTCACATCCGCTTGTTCGCCTGCTTGTTTGCACCGGCGGTCCCGGTGTTGTTAAAGCAGTGCTTTCCTCGGGTAAAAAGGCTATCGGTGCCGGCGCAGGTAATCCTCCTGTTATCGTTGACGATACCGCTGACATTCAGAAGGCCGGTAAGGATATTATCGACGGCTGCACCTTTGACAATAACCTCCCTTGTATTGCCGAAAAAGAGGTTTTTGCTTTCCGCAATATTGCAGATGAGCTTATTTCTGCAATGCTTAAAAACGGTGCTTATATGATTAATTCTGAGCAGGCTGACCGCCTGGCTAAGATTGTTTTGGTTGAAACCAAGGACAAAAAAGGTAACACAAGATTGGTTGTTAACCGCGACTGTGTCGGCAGAGATGCTCAGGTGCTTCTCGCAAAAATCGGTATTAATGTAAGCAGTGATATACGTTGCATTATTTGTGAGACCGACTTTAACCACCTCTTCGTTCAGGAAGAGCTGATGATGCCGATTTTACCTATCGTTCGTGTAAACGACATTAACGAGGCTATTGAGCTTGCGGTTAAGGCTGAGCACGGTAACCGCCATACTGCTCATATGCATTCTAAAAATATTGACAATCTCTCAGCGTTTGCACGCGCTGTTGAAACTACAATTTTTGTTAAGAACGCTCCTTCGTATGCCGGTATCGGCTTTGGCGGTGAAGGTCACGCAACCTTCACTATCGCAGGTCCCACCGGTGAGGGCATTACCTCAGCTCGAAGCTTTACCCGTCAGCGCCGCTGTGTAATGGCTGATAGCTTCCGTATCATTTAGGGGGTAAGTGTTATGGCATATGACGAAAAAATAGTTGCTGAAATTGTATCTCGTGTAATGGCTCAGTGCAAGGGCGGTACTGCCGAAGGCAATACCGTTCCGGTTGGTGTTTCAAACCGTCACATTCATTTGAGTGCCGAGCATTTGGAGACTCTTTTCGGCAAGGGATATGAGCTGACGCCGATTAAGGATTTATCCCAACCCGGACAGTTTGCCTGTAAGGAGCAGCTGACAATTATCGGCCCCTCATTGAGAGCAATTGAGGGTGTGCGTGTTTTGGGCCCTGTCCGTAAAGAATCTCAGGTTGAAATTTCACGCACCGATTCTTTTACTCTTAAGGTAAAGCCTCCCGTACGTGAATCGGGTGATATTAAGGGTTCGGCTCCGATTACTATTATCGGACCAAAGGGCACAGTCACCTTGAAAGAAGGCTGTATTATTGCCAACCGCCACATTCATATGAGTGATGAGGAAGGCAGGATTTTCGGACTTAATGACGGTGATTACGTGACTGTTGAGGTTGACGGTGAACGCAGAACCACCTTCTATGACGTTCAGGTTCGTGTTAACAAGGCATTTCGCTTAGAAATGCATATTGATACTGATGATGCTAATGCCGCAGGTATCGGCAACGGCTTTAAAGTGAAGATTGTAAAATAATCAATAAGTAACACCCTTGCATAGGTTATCCTATGCAAGGGTGTTTTTTTACCGTTAAGACACCGCAAATGCATCGGAGACGTTGACAAATTAAAAATGTATGTTATAATAAAATATATGATAAAAGTTCAAGGGTGGGAAGTATATGCAGGATATTTATGTAGAAACAGTCAATATGCAGTCAGAAATCAACAGTTACTCAATAGCTTGCACTAACAGAGAGTATATGATTTTATACCTCAATGGCAATGGGACAACGGTTACATTAAACGGCTCGGTTTATTTGTTAAACGAGGGAGATGCTGTACTCATTTCACCTGATGATTTCTATTATATTCACGATATTCACTCAATAGCCTGCACTTGTATAAAATTCACTTCCAATAATTTATATGATTTTAGTTCAATCAATAAAATTGTCCGACTAACCGCAAGTATGAAAGAATTATTCACAAAAATTGCTTTTACTGAGGACACTTTAGAACAAAAAATTCAATTACAATCTATATTAAATGAATTGGGCACACTCAAAAATACGATTGAGCCTATAAGAGATGAAAAAAGCCGCCTCTATTCAAAGGCGGTAACCGTAATGGAGCGATATATAGCCTCCTGGCTTTCGGTTGATGAATTAGCTTCAATGCTAAGACTCAGCCTTTCAGGACTAAAACGGCTGTTTTTAAAGTACACCGGAATTGGTGTGCATGAGCATTTTTTGATGTTAAAGCTAAAAAAAGCTCAGCAACTGCTTAAAGCAGGAAACAGCATTACGCGTGTAGCAAGGGTGCTGCAATTCTCAAGCCAAGCTTATTTTTCCACCACATTCAAGCGCGTTGTGGGCATTTCGGCAAAGAAATATTCTATGCTAAGCCAAGGATTAACCTCTGGTACTCGCAAGCCGGCTGAAATCAAGCGTAGCAAAAAAGTAAGCAAACCCTCAGAACCGTCAGATAAGCGAGCACCAACGCAAACATCCACACACAAATCTACACCTGAACCCACGCCGTCCCCCTCTTCCAAACGCTCAACCCTGCCGGACTATTTGTTGTGATTATGTGTATTTATATGATTTTAGTTCAATTATGTCCACAAAAATATAAACATAAAAAGAAAGACGCGATTTTAAATCGTGTCTTTCTTTTTGACTTATGATTCTGATTTAGATACCGTTATTTAAATACTGTTTTAGTTCGAGAACTCTACTGATTTTGCCCATTCAATAATTTCCGAATCATACTCATCAGCATTTTCTGAGAGCGTAGCAAACTGCACTAGCCAAAAGGCATCTTTTGATTTATAAACAAACGAAAAATATTTATATGTATTCTTTGTGTTGGGATTTGTGGATTCATATTCGAATCCAGTTAGTCCTTCTATGTTTTTTATCTTAGATGAAGAAAGGTTATTGTTTTGTAATACTAAATTGCCGTATTGTTCCAAAGTATAATTTTGAAAGCCATCAGCCAATGCAAACTCTTCTTTCAATGCAAATACAACTACATTTTTTGAATTGTATGCAACAGTATAATCCTCAACATCTGTTTTCTTGAATTCTTCCGTTAAGGTTATGGCCATTCCTTTGGAAGAAAAAGTTTTTACATCGGTTGTTTTATTTGAAAATAGTCCAGCAGCTATCGAATAGCCAACAACAGCACCCACGGCAACGGTTGCGATCAATATAAGTAACCCTTTGCGTGTGCCGTGTTTACGGTTTGTTGCAATTCCCACGCTTTCATTATTATCAAAACGAAATGCATTTCCGTTGGCAGGGTTGAACTTGTTTTTGCCGGAAAGAATAATATCATCTTGTCCTTCGGGAAGTTGATAATACTCGTTGCAATAATCTTTGCTTAGTTTATCTGCAATTACGAATACCTTTGCCTCTTGTTCACCAATTTGAAAGGTTTTTTCTTCTCCGTTTTTCAAATCGCCGACTTTACGGCAAGGTGTATCGTTTATGCGTATCTCATTTGAAGTGGGATCTTCTATATAAATCTTCATTTTTGCAAGACTGCCCACAAAACTTTTTTCTCTTTTTATTGTTAGATTTCTCATTTAAATCTCCTCCCTTGTGAAGTATTATAGCACAAAGCAACATTTTATGCAATGATTTCAATCAATAATCTAAGCATTCGAACCAATACTTGTACCAGAACGCCAAGAAAATAAAATCCTCATTCTTGCGAATGAGGATTTTTGGCTTGTTACACCGATTTAGACGTCAGATATTAATAAGGTTAATTAAAATCAGGTTGGGTATATAAATTAATAATATTTATTTACAAATTCAAATAAAGAGGTGTAATCATCTAAACCATGAGGGTGGTGATCGCATCCTTTTTTCACAATCTCAGTCAAATTGCCGTTATTTGCTTTGAAATAATCTGATAGGACTTTACCATTTTCATTATACGGAACAGTAGTATCACTATCACCGCAAACCATAAAAATAGGAATACCCGATTTTAAAAGTGTTTCCTTGTAATCTATGGGATGTTTTCTATAATTAAGCATATCCGCAATTGAAATGCCAATATTCTCCTCGAATTCAACTAGGCGCGGTTTTTGGCTCTCTCCCATTCCTAACGGCCAGCTTAACAAATTAAGCACAGGCGCATCTATGTACATAGCAGCAACGTATTGAGGATATTCTGCCGCAAAGTATACCGTTTGCATACCACCGCAACTCATCCCGACGGGCAAGCATTTTTCGTTTAACCCAAATTCTGCTTTCAATAATTCGCAAAAACGCGGACGCATATCTGTATCCTCTTTGGGACATAAGCGACTCTTATTCTTCATATGAGCCACATAATAACCCCGTTTAAGCATTTCTATTTCAAATGATGGAAACACATCAAAATATTCCATTTTATAAAGCCATTTTTTATCCTTTCGCGGCTCATCCGGAACAATAAGGGTTGCTGCTCTCCCCTCAAACTGAAAATCTAATCTTTTAAAACCGTTCCAGCGCCCTTCAATATATTCTATCATTATACACTCCCCCCCTGAAAACTTTGCTGACAATGTATTGCTATTTTACATTATCTTTTGCAGTATTTATTGTTGAAATTAAAATGTGTTTAATCTTTGTACATTCATCTTATCACATATCAATCAAAAAAGCAAGGAGAACCCTTAAAATACTAATTCACTATTACTTATTACTTCCAAAAACCTTCGCGGATGGATTAAGTGAAAAGTGAAAAAGTTAAAAAAATATCCTCGGAAATTCTTCCGAGGAATTTTTTTGGCACATTACACCGATTTAGATGCCTAACCGGCAAGAATATTATAACTATTCTTTTAATTTTCGTGATTTGTAATATAAAACGCAGAAATAAACTACTGAAATTATAAATAACAATATCGATATCCATTGTGACGTTGAGAGACCAAAATAAATTCCGCGTATTTTGTCACCTCTTAAAAATTCTAAAGAGAAGCGTATTATAGCATAAATCAATAGGTATAAAAATAATATACTATATTTGGGCTTTTCTTTTTTAGTATGGATTATTAAAAACACAGCAATAATAACATTTAATACTGCTTCTAAAAACTGAACCGGGAAATATCCATGCTCGGCAGACAACCCTGTAATTGTATCAGGATAGTAAATTGCTAATATTCCATTATATTCCATACCGTTACAACATCCGGCCATAACACAACCTACTCTGCCGATAGCATGACCTATTGGCAAAAAAGGAATAATCGCCATTTCAGCTATTTGTGTTTTTACTTTTGTTACCTTAAGTCCGACAATTGAACCTATAATTCCACCAATTAGCCCTCCATAATATACAATTCCGCCGAAAATTTCAAATTTTCCTGCAAAAATTGACTCTATAATTGCCGAAATAGGATAGGAAGCAAAAGCGTAAAGTAAACTTGCACCGATAAGACCGATAAGCAATGAAAATGCGGCAATAATAAGCATATCATCAATCGAAACACCATACTTTTTGGCTCTACGGAACGCTAATATAAAAACCAGAACTATTCCGAGAACCATCAATATTCCATAAGTTGAAATATTATTATTAAAAAACGTTATATAAGGACACATATTTTTCTCGTTGCGAATAAAAATAACCTTGCTCTTTGCAAGGTTATTTTTATTTATTAGATAGAAGCAGCGATTCCAGCAACACATGCAGCACAGGCTATGTATAAAATCAAGCTTAGTACAGTACCAATAATAGAAAGAACTAAACCAGCAGTGGCAACACCGCTTTTAGCACTCTTTCTTGCAACGGCACCAAGTATAATGCCAATTATACCAACAATCGCTCCAATCCAACCAATGTAATTGAAGAAAACGCCTATAACTGTACTTATTATACCTAATATTAAAGACGCAACACCCACAAAACTCCCTCCTTTACAATCGACTTTAAGACAATTATAGACATTATTTGTCTAAAAGTCAATAGAAAATTTTTGTCTAATATAAAATGACTTGAGGTGATGTTATTATGAAGTTGACATTCGGCGATAAAATAAGAAATTTAAGAGAAGATCTTGATCTTAATCAAACTAAACTTGCAAAAAAGGTAAATATGACACAACGAAAAATTTCATATATTGAATGCAATAAATGTGAGCCGAGTATCGATGACATAATTGCTTTCGCAAAGTTCTTTAAAGTATCTGCTGATTATCTGCTTGGAATTGATATAAATATTAAAAAATAATTTTCTGAAAAATCGAAACCGACTGAAACAGGCGTCCTATATAAAATCAACACGAAGTGTTGTATGTAATCAAGCCGAAGAAAGACACATACAAGACTTTCGCCTTGTTGCCATACAGTTCGCAAAGCGAACTGATTACATTCCGCTAACGCGGATTACATACCAAGCCTTCGGCTTGGATGCAACCAAAACGAAAAAGCAGATGCATTCGCATCTGCTTTTCCTGTTTTGGTTGCGGGGGCCGGATTTGAACCGTTTCGCGCAAAGGCTCTGCCTTTGCTTGCACTCTTGCGGTACCCAAAATCGTCGGTCGCTCCTACTCGTCGCTAACGATTTTGACCGCTGCGCCAACAAACGCTCCCTTCTTCGTCCGCCGGACGCGGTCGCGTGTGTTGCTCCGGGAACCCGTCGGTCGTCGGTTCGTTTCAAACTCATAACAAGAAGAAACTCGGCACACCAAAAGGTGTTCCGAGTTTCTTTGGTTGCGGGGGCCGGATTTGAACCGACGACCTCCGGGTTATGAGCCCGACGAGCTACCAGGCTGCTCTACCCCGCGATATTTTATTTTGCCGTGTTTCTTGCGGCTGTTACATTATTATACACCATTAATCTTAAAAATGCAAGTATTTTTTTACTTTTCTTAGAAAATTCTTTCTTCTTTTTTCGACAATACTTAGATCACAATTCAAAACAGAAACTCCCTTTGGACTGGCAAGCACGGTTGGCGTTATGCATATATTTAAACACTTCGATACTTTACTTGAGGTGTTAATTATGTTTTTGTCATTGCTTATGCAAATATTCCCAAACCTGATGTATTTCTTTTTACACGCAACCTCACCCGGCTCGTTCCCAAGGGCTTTATCGGCCAAAGAGGAGTCCCGGTTACTTGAAAAAATGTCTCTCGGTGACGACTCGGCTCGTAAAATGCTGATAGAACACAACCTCAGGCTGGTCGCACACATTGCAAAAAAGTATTTCGCAAGCAACATCGACCAAGATGACCTCGTATCAATCGGCACAATCGGTCTAATTAAAGCAATTTCGTCGTTCAAGCCCGATAAAGGTATCCGACTCGCCACCTATGCCGCACGCTGCATTGACAATGAAATTTTGATGTATTTTCGGTCACTGAAAAAAACCTCTCAGGACGTTTCCATTAACGACCCTATTGAAACCGACAAGGACGGCAACACCTTGACTCTCTCAGATGTTATTACTGACAACTCCGACATTGTCGATGACCTTGATTTAAAGCTGAAATCAGAGCTCCTGCGCGGATTTCTTAAAAACACATTGACTCCCCGTGAGCTGACTATAATCCGCCTCAGGTACGGCTTAGACGGTCGGCCTGAGCTCCCTCAAAGAGAGGTTGCAAAAAAGCTTAAAATCAGCCGTTCTTATGTCAGTCGAATTGAAAAAAAGGCGTTACAAAAGCTCCGCGCAAGGTTCGACTGACTTTACGGTCAGGCAGTCACCGTCCACAGTAAATTTGACCGAATAACCGGAAATATCCATTCCGTAAACACGTTCGGGGTCGGCTTGGTAGGACGGACGCGGGTCAAAATTTAACAATTCGGTCACCCTTTCTCTTAACTCCTCGGGTAGCTTTAATTCTTCTGCCTCGGGGAACACCACCCTTAGCCGATATTGCTTATAGCCCTCGGAAAAGCCGCAAACGGCATCCGGGTGACTGTCGCAAAAAGCAATATATGGCTTTATATCGTAAATTGGTGTACCGTCCAGCAAATCGGCACCGGTGATATGTAAAACGGGACCCTGCCGACCTATTTCAATCCGTTCCAATTTAACCGAAGAAAGTCCTATTCCGTTCGGTCTGAACGGTGAGCGTGTAGCAAAAACACCCATTCTTGTATTTCCGCCTAATCTCGGCGGGCGGACGGTCGGCTGCCATACGCCGTTTTTCGATTCGGCTTCTGAAAAGTCCCACAAAAGCCAAATGTGTGAGAATCCTTCCAATCCTCTTACAGCATTAGGGTCGCGAAACTGAGGCTCGAAAATGATTTCAGCCGGCAAATCGACCATTCCGCTTTGACGCGGAATACCAAATTTTTCTTTATACAATGTATGTATCTTTGCAATGACGGTTAAATCTTTCATTTTACATCTCCGGAAAAAATATATTACTATTTTACCTTATTAATTATAATATTTCAAGCATAGAAAAAGCCACACCTTTCGGTGTGGCTTAAATGCTTTATCTTACTTAATAACCTTCTTGGAACGGTCTACATAAGATGTGTGGAGAATCTCGTGAGCCTTATGGCTGCCGGGCTTCTCAAAGTACTCACTGTACAAAGCCTTAACAACCGGGCTTTCGTGAGACTTTCTCAAGGTGTTAGCCTCGTCATAGCTATAAAGAGCCTTAGCGCGAAGTGCCTTGATATCAACAGTCTGACGTACAGAGGTCGGCTGAATGGGCTGACCGCCACCGGTTACACAACCGCCGGGGCAGCACATAATCTCGATAAAGTGGTAATTCTTCTCACCGTTTTCAACAGCGCAAAGAACCTTATGAGCTGCATCAAGACCGCTGACAACACAAACGTTAACATCCATACCTGCGACATTCAAGGTAGCTTCCTTGATAGCCTCGGTGCCACGAACTGCAGTGAAATCAACACTGGGCAGTTCCTTACCCTCAAGGGTTTCAACAACGGTACGGAGTGCTGCTTCCATAACACCGCCGGTAGCGCCGAAGATAACTGCGGCGCCGGTAGAATCACCTAACGGAGAATCAAACTTCTCGTCGGGAAGCTTAGCAAACTCAATACGTGCACGCTTAATCATACGTGCAAGCTCACGGGTGGTGATAGTGATATCAACATCAGGGATGCCTGCAGCAGACTGGTCGTTACGTATGATTTCGTACTTCTTAGCAGTACAGGGCATAACCGATACCGAAACAATGTTCTTCGGGTCGATGCCGTTCTTTTCTGCATAGTAGGTCTTAATAACTGCGCCGAACATCTGCTGAGGAGACTTGCAAGAAGACAGGTTCTCAAGCATAGCAGGATGATACATTTCGCAGAAATTAATCCAACCGGGTGAGCAGGAGGTAATCATCGGCAGCTTGCCGCCGTTCTTAACTCTCTCAATAAACTCATTGCCCTCTTCCATAATGGTGAGGTCGGCGCCAACGTTGGTATCAAATACCTTATCGAAGCCCAAACGGCGGAGAGCGGCAACCATTTTGCCCTCAACACCGGTTCCGATTTCATAGCCGAACTCTTCACCCAAGGCGGCACGGACTGCAGGAGCAGTCTGAACAATAACGATCTTATTGGGGTCATCCAATGCCTCGAATACCTTATCGGTATCGTCCTTCTCGGTTAAAGCACCGGTGGGACAAGCAACGATACACTGACCGCAAGATACACAACCGGTTTCGCCCAAGCCCTTTTCAAAGGCACAGGCAACATTTGTATCAATACCGCGGTCGTTAGCACCGATAACGCCAACATGCTGAGCATGACAAGCGGCAACACAACGACGGCAAAGCACGCACTTGTTGTTATCACGAATCATATGGGGAGACGAGGTATCAAGCTCGTAAACCGGCTTGTCACCGTCAAATACGCTCTCGTCTGCAATGCCGTAATCGTTACAGAGCTTCTGGAATTCGCAGTTGCCCGAACGTACGCAAGACAAACATTTTCTATCGTGAGTAGAAAGCAAGAGCTCCAAGGTGGTTTTTCTGGACTCGATAACTGCCTTAGAGTTGGTCTTAACCTCCATACCCTCGGTTACGGGGTATACACAAGCGGCAACAATTCTGAAGCCTCTTCCCTCGTTAACCTCAACAACGCAAATACGGCAGGCGCCGATTTCGTTCATATCCTTCATAAAGCAAAGAGTAGGAATTTCAATGCCTACCTCACGTGCTGCTTCAAGGATAGTAGTACCGGCAGGAACCGAGACATCCATACCGTTAATTTTTAAATTAATCATTTTATCCATTGTATGTATTCTCCTTCCTTAACCTTTGATGATAGCCTTAAACTTACATGTACCCATACAAGCACCGCACTTAACGCACTTATCGGGGTCAATTGCCAAAGCGGGCAGCTTCTTGCCGGGTGCGGTGTAGTCGGTCTTGTAGATTGCATCTGCAGGACAAGCCTTAGCACACATTCCACAGCCAAAGCACTTATCGGCAATGATGCTGTAGGTGAGCAATTCCTTACATACGCCGGCAGGACACTTCTTGTCAACGATGTGAGCAACATACTCATCACGGAAATATCTTAAAGTAGAAAGAACGGGGTTCGGAGCAGTCTGTCCCAAACCGCAAAGAGCGTTCTTCTTAATGTAGTTGCAAAGCTCTTCCATTCTGTCAAGGTCTTCCAAAGTAGCCTTGCCCTTGGTGATGTTATCGAGCATCTCAAGAAGTCTCTTAGTACCGATACGGCAGGGAGTACACTTACCGCAGGACTCATCAACGGTGAACTCTAAGAAGAACTTAGCAATATCAACCATACAGCTGTCCTCATCCATAACGATAAGACCGCCGGAGCCCATCATCGAGCCGATTTCAAGAAGGTTGTCATAGTCAATCGGAATATCCAAGTACTCAGCAGGAATACATCCGCCTGAGGGGCCGCCTGTCTGAGCTGCCTTGAACTTCTTGCCGTTGGGGATACCGCCGCCGATTTCCTCAACAATAGTTCTGAGGGTTGTACCCATAGGAACCTCAACAAGTCCGGTATTCTTGATATTACCGCCCAAGGCGAATACCTTAGTACCCTTGGATTTCTCAGTACCCATAGAAGAGAACCACTCAGCACCATTCAGGATAATCTGAGGAATGTTAGCATAGGTTTCAACGTTATTAAGAACGGTCGGCTTGCCGAAAAGACCCTTAACTGCCGGGAACGGAGGACGGGGACGGGGCTCACCGCGTTTACCCTCGATAGAGGTCATCAAAGCGGTTTCCTCACCGCAAACGAATGCACCTGCACCGAGACGGATTTCCATATCAAAGTCAAAGCCTGTATCGAAAATGTTTTTACCGAGCAGACCGTACTCACGAGCCTGATTGATAGCAATCTGCAAGCGGTTAACGGCAATAGGATACTCAGCACGAACATAAACAAAGCCCTGATTTGCGCCGATAGCATAAGCAGCAATTGCCATAGCCTCGATAAGAGCGTGAGGGTCACCCTCCAAAACGGAACGGTCCATAAATGCACCGGGGTCACCTTCGTCGGCGTTACATGCAACGAACTTCTGATCAGCATCCTTAACAAGGTTGCGAGCCAATTCCCACTTCTTGCCGGTGGGGAAGCCTGCACCGCCGCGTCCGCGGAGTCCCGAAGCCAAAATTGTTTCGATAACCTGGTCAGGTGTCATTTCGGTCAAGGCCTTACCTAAAGCCTGATAACCGTCCATTGCTATGTATTCGTCAATATTTTCAGGATTGATAACGCCGCAGTTACGGAGTGCAACACGGTGCTGTGAACGATAGAAAGCTGTGTCGTTCAAGGAAACATTCTCAACAGTCTCCTCAGAGCCTGTGTCGTTATAAACCAAACGCTCGACCGGACGACCTTT
>CAJGBX010000009.1 GCA_904501685.1 Clostridiaceae bacterium | reverse complement strand
TTTTGACAGCAGCAACGGCAACGTCAGCAGGTGTCGTATCGGCTGCAGGAGCAGCCTCCTCTGCCTTAGGTGCCAAATTCACTCCGCAGTTAGAACAAACAACTGCATCATCCTGCAATTCGGTTCCGCAATTTCCACAAAATTTACTCATAAATATACCTCCGAAAAGAAATTTCAATACTAAAATTTTACCATAATCAGCTTAATTTGTCAATTAAAACTCATCAAAGCCAAATGCTCCGTCAGAGACACCGGGCGCGGTATAATCGCCATAATACTCATCACCGGTAATAAAGCCACCGTTATTCCAATCAATGTTGGGATAATCCGGTTCGGGTTCCGCAACAAAACCGTTTTCCAACAACCCAAACAAGCCGTCTGCCAAATCTGTGGGCATACCTGCGGCTATTAAATTAGCCTTTAAGGTGTCGAATTTGATGTTTTCAATATATGACATCATATCATCTTCGTCGGAAATTTCCTTACCGCCTTCAGGTATTGATACATTTGCAGGTGTTTGCTCGGTTGATGCAAGTGAAACCGAAATAACGACCTTAGAATCATACAAAATCGTAAGCTTTAATGTTCCCTTGCCGTCAGAAGAGGTAACAGCAAGCTCAATAGCACCGTTTCTAAGATATTTTACAAGCTCTGCCGGAACTTCGCCTGATTTGGTCATTTCATCACAAGCATCCTTTGAGAATGTAACGGTAAAGGTACCGTTAACATAGTTGTCCTCAATCAAATCGACATCATAATCCTTAATAGCAATATTGACAAATGAGATTTTTTCTTCATCGTCGACAACAAACAGCTCGATATTACCGGCCATTTTTGTGCCCTTAATTTTTCCAGAGCCTATATACTCGAAGCCAGCACCATCATATTCGAATATACCCTCCATACCGACATCCGAACCATTATGAGTTGACAGGTAACGAATTTCACCGTCAAAGCCATCCATCTTGAATTCACGTCCGATGGCCTCACCCTTAGAGTCAACCCAAGTAACAAGCTCTATCTCAAAATCACCAAGTCCCTGCTTAAGCGATTTGGTTTCCTTGAGCACATCATCAATACCATCAAGAATTTCATCATACATATCATTAAATTCTTTATCACTGCTATCAGGATTAACAGCAATGTAGAAATTCTTAATAACACCCTTGATTTCCTTATCGTCTTTAAATTCCTTTAAAACTGCTTCAATAACATCGACCACGGAATTTTCGTCAATTGTAACGGTCAGCTCGGTACAGCTTTGCTCTACACCGTTTGCTTCAACGGTTACACGCTCCTGTTCAACATCATCAATTGCATTGATAACAGTAGTCAAGTATTTGCTTACAATTGTTGTGACAGTTTTCTCATCAGGCAGAATTTCGGAAAAATCAAGCGATGTAAGAACTGCCATATCATCGGCCATCTCAGGCAATTTGAAGAGTAAATACTCATTATTTAGCTCAGGGATTCTTATGTAATATGACATATCCTCTAATTTCATAACAAGCTCAATATTGATAATCGGCTTATTATTGATATTAAGTGCCATATTGCTCGAAGTAGCACCGTCCTTAGAGGACGAATTGGCGGTTATACCGAAATTCGAAGCCCAGGCAAGCTGAGCCTTATCAACACCGCTCTCCTTAACAAGAGCGTCAATTATAACATCTCCAAGCTGAACTGAAATCTCTGTCTTAGCACCTGCTGCGGCTTCTTTGGCAAAAACCTCATTCAACTGGCCAAAAGCACTTCCGATTGTTTCGGAAAGCTCATTAACATTCTTTTCCTCAACGAACTGATAATACTGCTGAGGTGAAGAAACCGTCTTAACAACAAAGTTTTCAACATAATCCCAGAAAAGAATCGAACCGGTAGCTATAACTGCAACCAAAGCGGCAACAATGCCTAAAATAGTGAATTTCTTTTTCTTAGTCATTTTCTTTTTAGCCTTTTTAGGAGCCGGCTCAACATTAACCTCAGGCTCAACTACAGGTTCAGCCACAGACTCAAGGATGGGCTCAGCTTCATCCTGAGGTACAACATCAGCGTCAACAGCAACCGGTACAGGCTCAGGAATCACTTCAGCAGCAACAGAATCAGCTTCAGTGTTAATAGCAGTCTCAACCGTTGCTTGGGCAACAGGCTCATCAATTGGGGTACCGCACTTCTCGCAGAACTTATCCCCGTCATTTAGTTTATTTCCGCATTTAATACAGAACATACAATTACTCCTTTATAATTTAATTAAATGATTTTCCGCAGTTAGTACAAAACTGTGCCGTAGCCGAAACTTTATTACCGCAATTGGTACAGAATTTAAACTCTTGGCTAGGCGTCTCAGGTGCCGTATGTGTAACTGCTTCTTTAGTCACACTAGGCTCAGTAGGCACTGTAGGCTGAGGTACAGGCACACTTGGTGCCTCAGACTCAGGTTTGATCAGCTTAGTACCGCACTTAACACAGAATTTTAAGCTTACCGAACATTCGGAATTACAATTCGGACAAAAAACAACCCCTCTAAGCAATGCTAAATCTATCTCACACTGCTTAATTTCAGCATAAGCTGAATTAATCGAATCGATTAATTCCTGAAACTTTGGGTCAGGATTATCCTTATATAGATTGTAATACCTAACACCGAGATCACTATAAGCTTCTTTTATCGATGCGTTTAACTTCGATACCTTGGAGTTTAATGAAACCTTACTGTTCATTTCATCAAAGAACCCCATACCCGTCCCTCCTTAAACAATAAGCTTTAACCGCACTTTGAAATTGACATCAAAGTTACAGCTCACATTTATAATTATAGCATATATAATAAATTTAGCAATATTAATTTACAACATTTTGGATTATTTTTATAAAAAAATCTTGAATATTGAAAATTAATAGTTTATAATATTTTTAGAAAAATATTACTTACAAGACATGTAAGTAAATTTAAGGAGGAATTTTTTATGGTATTAAATTGGAAAAAGTACATAGCTGAGTTTATCGGCACCTTTGTGTTGGTATTCATTGCCTGTGGCACTGCACTCATCTCGGGCAACCTTGTCGCCATTGCCTTGGCATTCGGTCTTTCGGTTGTTGCTATGGCCTATGTCATCGGAAACATTTCGGGTTGCCACATTAACCCTGCAGTTTCTATCGCAATGTTTATAAACGGTAAGCTTGCTTTGAACGACCTTATCGGTTATGTTGTAGCTCAGTTTGCAGGTGCTATTGCAGCCAGCCTTACTCATTATCTTATGTTTAATGAGCTTAGTGGTAACGCCTGCAAATACGGTGCCAACTACATTTATAATGACGGTGATTCCGTTTTCGGATCTTTGGCTGTTGAAGTAATTCTCACCTTCATTTTTGTCTTGGTTGTTCTCGTGGTTTCTTCTAAGGAAGAGCTTTCGAAGTCCTCCGGTATTATTATCGGCTCTGCATTAACCCTTGTTCACCTTTTCGGTATAAATCTTACCGGTACATCTGTTAACCCTGCAAGAAGCTTCGGTCCTGCACTTTTCGCAGAAGAAGCAATCGGCGATTATTGGGTATTCCTAATTGGACCCGCAATCGGTGCAGTTATCGCAGCCTTTGTTTACAGTGCATTTTTTTCAAAGAAGAATGAACTATAATTAATTGGTTTAAGCCTTAAGGGGACGGTCAAACGACCGTCCCCTTAATTTTATATATTGGGAATCAATAATACCGAATTACAAACCGTATCCTCGCTGTCTAACAAATTTGCCTCACATATTTTTTTAGGGCAGGTTGAGTATTTAAGCGCAATATCCCAAACTGTTTCGTTTTCGGGATAATATAGTATCATTGCCGTATCATTATCTCGGCTTACTGTATTTTCAAAATCAACCGCAATTGAAGAAACCGCCTTTAAAACTTCAACCGAAAATACTATACCCTTAATTTTAAGCTCAACCGATATATCTGCCGTACCGTCTTCGGACAAAGAATAACCAACTGCCGAAACCGTTACAGAAGGCTTACACCGTATAGCTTTAACTGTATCATTTAAAGGATACCGGTACTCATACTCTATCGGACGTTCAAAAAATACAGCATTACCCTCAAAATCGCAGCCTAAAATTGACACATTTACAGTTCCCTTTATTAAAACATCGGCATTATCCTTTGCGCAGTGTTCAACCGTAGCCTTACACCAAATATCATAAACTGTTTTTAATGTATTACCGAAATCTAGCTTTTTCTTACAAAGATAATTTTCAAAAATCTTGTCAACTGCATTCTCGACATTGATGTTTGAATATTTAATATCAGCTAAATATTTACCTGAAAACGCATCAACCGAGAAGCTGTTTTCGGTCCTGCAATACGGTGTGATTTGAAGGCCTACCCTTGCCTCGAAGGAAACGTTTTTGACCTCTCCGTCAAGTCCGGTTTTTGGATGCAATTCTAGTGACTCAACACGAATTGCCGTATCAAAATCAACCTCCTCACAATTGAGAGTGCAGTCTACAATCTGCGAAAATCCACGTTTTTCACTAAGTAGTATCGGCTTTTCTACATTTACTCCGCAATATAAAATTTCAACCGTCAATTCACCCTTAAGAACTGTTTTTTCACTTACATACTTACATTCTGTAATCTCGGCCGAAGCATTGCTCCTTAAAATTTTAGAAATTGAAGGTTGTGTTTGAGAAAGCTGAAACTCATCCTCAATAAAAACACTTTTAACTGTCGTTTCGCCAAAACTTACCGACGGTTTTGTTAGATTTTTCAAGTATATACCTTCACAGTCAGTTGAACATAAAACCGCATTATTTTCAATCCCGCCAACCGTAACTGCCAGCGCTATTGAGCCGTGTACCTCTACCCTTCTCGGACCTACTGCCTTACTGTTTATATAGCCTATATACGGTAAAACACTAACTGTACCGCCGTCAACGACATCCGCCTCCTGAGACTTTGTAAACGGATAAATATGTGAAAAGCTATTCATTTGCTCATCACTGCCGATATAAAGCATTGTAATCGTAACCTGACCGCCAATACTGATTCCGTTATTGCTACACTGAGATGACATTACATTTATTTCGGGTATAATCTTCAAAATCCTTTGTACCTCGGGATAATAATCAGGCAAGGTGAAATCTGTATCAACACTCTGCTCTAAGGTTGACTCGTAAAGCTTTTTATATGACCTAACAATAGATTCTTGCTTATTAAATTCCATAATTTTGGCTCCTTTGATGTTTTTTATTATATTTATTCAAAGGAAGCCTAAAATATAACAAACCGCGGCCAATTTGACCGCGGTTTTCCGATTTATGTATTATCCTTTTTGATTTTAAATATGGCTCTTAAAATTCCGCCGATGATTTTTGGACTTTTGATGACAACTATTTTCAAAAAAATCACTCCTTAAAGTCAGCACCTGGAACATACTCCAAGAATTATCAAAGCAATGGTAAGCATCGCTATAATAAAACCTGAGCTGCAAAAATACGAAGCAACCAAGCCTGCACCGAAAGCTACTGCAATTACTCCAAGACCCGAGCATCCCCTATTACTACGACGCATAAAAACACCGCCTTCATAACTCTTACGCCATTATACGCAAGAATTTGAAAGCGGTGAATAAACTAAATATTTTTATTTACAGTCATAATAATTAAGGTGCCGTTTTTAACCGAAACAGTAACATCACCGTCGGCTTCATTACTTACACCTACAGGAAACTGCGGTGAAATAACGGCATTTTCTAAGCAATAATCGGCACCCGAAATATCTACACCGATTGCATCACCCGAAATACTGAAAACCGACAAATAACGTTCGCGGTCAATGGTCAAAGTTATACAGCCGTTTTTTACGGCATACACACTAAAGCCGTTACACAACGCCTTAACCGATTTTATGTCACAGCTGTCACAAAGCCAACAAAGTGACTGAAGCATACTTAAATTTTGGTCAGGACGTGAACCGTAGCCACCTAGTATAAGAAAATCCTTAAAGCTATTTTCAAGACCGCACCTGAGTGCAAACAAAAGGTCGGTATCATCCTTTTTCTTAGGCAGC
The DNA here is from genome assembly GCA_904501685.1 of Clostridiaceae bacterium. GTDB lineage: Bacteria > Bacillota > Clostridia > Oscillospirales > Acutalibacteraceae > UMGS172. The sequence goes on along the minus strand of CAJGBX010000009.1, from coordinate 16,169 downwards.
TTGATTGTCTTTATACCTTCAGGAAGCTCGCCCTTATAAGAATCAAAATCACCGACAATTAAGTCAGGCACAATATTTACGGCATTGGTATATTTAAGACCGCTATCAGCTGCAATCACAAAATCGTTGCCATTAATTTCCTTTAAAAGTGATAATTCACAGTCTCCGCCTGCAACAACAACACAACGGTTTTTCACTTCTTATTTATCTCCCAAGACTTTAATTTCTTTAAATCCTCATACATCGAAATATAGCTTTGAATACGTGATTTTGCTATACTTCCGCTTGCCACTGCATTTAAAACAGCGCAATCAGGCTCATTAACGTGTGTACACGAGGAAAAACGGCACTGACCTAGGTAATCCTCAAATTCAGGAAAGCAGAATTTCAATTCATCCTTATCCTTCAGATTAAAATCGACTAGCTCCAAGGTGGAAAATCCCGGTGTATCGGCAACATAACCTTTTGACACCCTAAACAATTCAACCATACGTGTTGTATGTTTACCTCGGCCAAGCTTTTCACTGACAACACCGGTTGTAAGGCTTACACCGTCCAACAAACGGTTTAGCAGGCTGGATTTACCCACACCTGAGTTGCCGCAAAACGCAGATACAGATGACTCAAGTTCAGCCTTAATTGCTTCAACCCCGTCACCCGTTTCTGCCGAAACAACAAAGGTTTTATAACCGATATTACTGTAAACCTCAGGCAAGCCTTCAAAATCACCCAAATCCGCCTTGTTAAAAACCAAAATCGGCTCAACATTTATATGCTCACAAATTGCCGTCATACGGTCAATAAGCAATGGATTGACGCTCGGAACAGAGCACGAGGAAACAATAAACAGCTTATCAAGATTGCTTAACGGCGGACGCACAAGGTAATTCTTACGGTCGAACACACGCTCAACTACGCCCTTTTCACCGTTTAAGGATATTTCAACCCTATCTCCTACCGAGGGCGAAATATTGCTCTTGCGAAATGAACCGCGAGGCTTACATTCATATACCTTTTCGCCGGCCTCCACATAGCAGAAGCCGGCAATAGATTTTACAATAATTCCTTCAAGACTTGAAGTATTTAAGCTCATGCAGTAGCTCCTTCAGATGAAGTAACTCCTGAGGCCGATGATGTATCCGATGAACCATTACTTGATGATGTGCCTGAAGAGCCTGTATCAGACGAAGATCCGGACTGAGTATCCGAAGATGTTGTATTGTCAGTTAAAAATTCCTTTAAGGCATTTTCATTAACCTTAGCAGTATCAGTTCTGCTATTAGAATCAATGGTATACACAATAGCATCTACAACATTGATTTTATCCGAAATTATTGAAATTTTAATATCAACCTTTTTGCCAAACTCAATACCGGTTACATTGATCGTCCAGCTGCCGTCATAGTCCTGCAAACGAACCTCCTGCGAGGCAAAGGCCTGGCCGCCTTTATAAGCCTGAAGCTTTACCGTAACGTTTTCCTTGAAATTATTCGGTAAATCATCAACCTTTAATGTGTGTGTGTAACTTATTTTACCGGTGCTGACTACCAAATTAACAGCAGTTCCCTTAGGAATATTTGGATTAGCACTCGGGTCAGGATCTTGACGCAAAACAATATTCGGCTGCTTTCCGCCATCCTCATAAGTAACCGTTCCTAGTGTAAGACCGGCCGCTTCAAGCTTCTGAGTAGCATCCGACAAGCTATATCCACTGCAATTAATATTACTTACATACTTAATTTCAGGGCCCATACTGATATACACATCAATAACAGTGCCGTAATACGCCTTTCCACCCTCACCCGGATTGGTTGAAATTACCTGGTCAACAGCTACCGACGGGTCATGCTTTTTAATAAATGTATATCCAAAACCAAGCTTTTTAAGCTGAATTTTAGCCTCGTTCTCACTTAAGCCAAAAAGACGGGGAATTGTAACAAGCTCGGTGCCGCGGCTGATTATAATCTTGATTTTTTGAGTTTTCTTGATTGTGCGGTTTTCCTTTATGCTTTGGTCAATAACTGTACCTGCGGGAATTTTGTCATTTTCCTGATATTCAATATCAAAAATGAAATCATTACCGTACTCAAACTGAAGGTCCTCAACCGTCATACCAATGAAATTGGGAACAACAACACTTTCAGTTGTATCCTTACCCCAAGACTTAAAGATAATTACACCGACAACAACTGCGGCAATGATAAACGCAATAGCAACACCTGCTAAAATCGGAATAACGGGTGACTTTTCCTCATCATCATAGTCGTCATAATCATCTTCATCCAAGGTACGTGACGATTCAGTCAACGCTGTGCCCAATAAATCGTTATCATTAACGGCATCGACAAAACGTGTAGGCTCATTATCTACAAAATAAGTATACTCGAATACCATATCGGGACTTCTGCGGAACTCTTCTAAATCACGAAGCATTTCAGCAGCCGAACGGTAACGTTTGGCAACATCCTTTTGCATAGCATGCATAGTTATTTGCTCAAGGCCCAACGGTATATTCTCGTTAATATCACGCGGCAAAACGGGGTTTTGCTGAAGCTGCATAATAGCAACCGAAACTGCACTGTCAGCCTCAAACGGAAGCTGACCGGTAAGCATTTCATAAAGCATAACACCGACAGAATAAATATCAGCCTTTTCGTCGGTTAATTCACCTCTTGCCTGTTCGGGACTAATGTAATGCACAGAGCCAATAGCTTTATCAGTCATTGTTTTATGCTCACTGCGTGCAAAACGGGCAATACCAAAGTCGGTAACCTTAATAGTACCGTCAGATAAAAGCATAATATTCTGGGGCTTGACATCGCGGTGAACAATACCCTTATCGTGAGCATGCTGCAATGCACGCAGCACCTGAATTGTAAGATAAACTGCATCCTTCCAACGAAGACTCTGCTGACGCTCAATATACTGCTTTAAGGTAATTCCGTCAACATATTCCATAACAATATACTGAATAAGGTCGCCAAAGCTGACGTCATAAACCTTAACAATATTAGGGTGATTTAAAACCGCAATAGCCTTAGACTCATTCTTAAATCGGGTAATAAACTCCTCATTAGAGATAAATTCCTCTTTAAGAATTTTAACTGCAACAATTCTATCCTCAATACAGTCGTAGGCCCTGTAAACAACAGCCATACCACCTACACCGATTATCTCCCGAATCTCATATCTTCCGTCAAGTCTTTTTCCGACAAATTTGTCCATAACCAACATCCAATCCTAAAATTTGAAGTTAAAATTATTTATTTTCCAAAACAACTGCAGTAATATTATCACCGCCGCCATTTTTGTTAGCCTCATTCACAAGAGCTTCTGCCTTGTTTACCTCAGATGATTTTAAAATCTTCACAATAGCCTCAGAATCAACAAAATTAGTCAATCCGTCGGTGCAAAGCAGAACTGTATCACCATCGTTTAAATCATACACATTAAATTCAGGCTCAATAACCTCGTCCACACCAAGTGCACGTGTAATTACGTTCTTTCGAGGATGAAAACGAGCCTCCTCAACAGTGAGCTTGCCGTTTTCTATCATAGACTGAACAATCGAATGATCACGTGTAATCTGCTCAAAATTACCGTTCGACAATACGTAAGCACGGCTGTCACCGGCATGGATAAAATATGCAGTACTTCCAATAACGAGGATGGCAACTATCGTTGTGCCCATACCCTGAAACTCAGAACTTTCCTTAGATTTATCAAAAACACGTATATTTGCAGACGCAACCGCCGAAGTGAGCAGATTTTTAATAGAATGCTCCGACATATTGGGACGAAGTCCTGCCTTTAAGGCGGCGGAAAAATGGTCAACTGCAAGACGGCTTGCGACATCACCGCTATTTGCACCGCCCATACCGTCACACACGACGGCCCATGAGTAATTATCTTCAACACAAAGTAAAAAGGCGTCCTGATTACTATTCCGGACTAGTCCTTTATCTGAAAAGCCATTGATATTCATTTTTCCGCACCCCCATTCATTTATTATTACTATTCCTCTAAAGCTTTACCCCTAAGCTGACCGCAGGATGCAGCAATATCCTGTCCCAAGGTCCTTCTTATAGTAGTATTTATGCCGAGGTCATTTAATAATTTACAAAAATGCTCAATTTTCCGTCGGTCCGGCTTTATGTAGGAGTTTTCCTTTACCGGATTTACAGGAATAATATTAACATGGCAAAGCATCCCCTTTAAAAGCTTTGCCAACTCCTTAGCATTTTCATCACTGTCATTCACACCGCTTACCACCGCATACTCAAAAGATATGCGACGTCCGGTAACCTTAACGTAATCCTTACACGCTTTTATAAGTGTAGCAACATTCCATTTTTTATTCACCGGCATCATACTGTCACGAATTTTATCGTTCGGTGCATGAAGTGAAACTGAAAGCGTAATAGGAAAATTCTCTTCAGCCAAACGGTAAATACCTGTAACAACGCCCGAAGTCGAAACCGAAATATGCCGAAGGCCGATATTAAGTCCCTTTTCGTGTGAAACCAGCCTTAAAAACCTAATTACATTTTGAAGATTATCCATCGGCTCGCCCATACCCATTAAGACGACGTTGGATATCCTTATATTAAGGTCACGCTCAGCGGTTGTGATTTGAGCAAGCATTTCGGAAGCAGATAGGCTTCTTTTCAACCCCTGCAAACCCGAAGCACAAAAGCTACACCCCATACGGCAACCAACCTGAGTTGAAATGCAAATGGAATATCCGTGGTTATATTTCATAACCACCGATTCTACTAATTCTCCATCATACATCTCATATAAGTATTTTACAGTATCATCTATAGAAGATTCAAGTCTTTTTTTCACTTTTGCGGTTACAATATAGTAACCTTCTTGTAACGTAACACGTAATTTAGACGGAATATCGGTCATTTCATCAAAATCAGACACACCTGACTGCAGCCACTTGAAAATTTGACCGGCCCTGAATTTTGGCTCTTTTAAAGAAACCATAAGTTCTTGAAGCTCGTCCAAATACATTGATTTTATATCTATTTTATTCAAAATTTTTCCTCTTTAATACACAAAAATAAAAGCCATCTGAAGAACTTGTTTGCGGAAATAATGTTTTTTCCAAGACTACTTCAAAATCCTTGTTTTCACTTAAAAATTTATCAACTACCTCTTTATTTTCGGCGTTTCGCAGAGTACAGGTTGAATACATAATCTCACCGTTGACCTTTAAGTACTTAACCGAGGTTTTTAAAATATTAAGCTGAATTTCAGGCAACTCATCAAACTCCGAAAGGTTTTTATACTTAATTTCCGGCTTACGGCGAATAACCCCAAATCCTGAACACGGTACATCACACAGAACTCGGTCAAACTGACCTAAGCTTTGATTATAAATTGTTGCATCATTTTGAATAGCAGTCAAATTATTGATATTAAGGCGTTTTGCACCGTTTAAAATCAATCCAACCCTTTTTTCATAAAGGTCACAAGCTACAATTTTGCCGCTTTTACCGGCATACTGTGCGGCAGTAAAGCTTTTGCCGCCAGGTGCGGCACAAACATCTAAAACGTTCATGCCTTCCTTTATATTAAGGTCAGAAATTGCAATTTGAGATGCTAAATCCTGAACGAAAAATTTACCGTCCCTAAATTCAGGTAAGCGTTCAACATTGCCTGCGCCTTTTAAGGTGAAGGCACTGTCCAGGTCACAATTATTACACTCTATACCTTTTTCAGACAAAGACTCCAACAATCCATTTGTATCGGCAAAATTATTTAACCGACATATTAGCTTAGGCGATTCTAAAGATGCTTTTAAAAAGCCTTCGGCCAATTCGAAGCCGTAGTCCTTAATCAGACTTTCTATAAGCTCTTTTGAGCATGAATATTTAAAACTTAAATCATCACTGTCGGCAATGGTTTTAAGTATTTCCGGCTTCGACCTTGCGATTTTATGAAGAACTGCGTTTGTAAAACCTGCGGCAAACCTTTGCTTCGAGGCTTTGACTATTTTTACAGACTCATTTACTGCGGCAGATTCAGGAATTTTATCCATAAAAAGCAGCTGATACGCACCGACCAAGCATACCGATACAACAAAAGGATGTGTTTTACGAAAGCTGTCCCCTGCCATATCCCTTAATACCTTATTAAGCGTAATTTTACGCTGCAAGCAGCCGTAAATCAGCATACTGGCTAGCCTGGAATCGGCAGAGTTTAAGCCTGCCTCATTCAAAGCGACATCTGCAGCAATATTTGAATAGCTGCCATCTCGCTCAATCTCCGACAAAACCTTAACTGCGACCTTTCGGGCACTGCTCATAGCTTCATACCGACCTTAATCTGATATCCGTTTACAAAGTCTTTCGCTGTCATTTTTCCCTTACCCTCGGGCTGTAGCTCCTCTAAAATAAGTGAAGTATTTTCCTTGCACGCAACCTCAATACCGTTTTTAATATCAACGACCGTGCCTATTTCCGATTTAGCACCGTTACCGACCGTAGCCTTTAAAATCTTAACCCTTTTACCGTTAAAAATGAAATGTGCAGACGGCCAAGGTGTAAATGCACGAATTAAGCAATCGGTTTCTTTAGCGGTTTTTGAAAAATCAACCACACCCATTTCCTTTTTGATAATCGGTGCATAGCAAACACCTTCTTCGGGTTGTTTGGTCGGTGTAATTGTGCCTTTTTCCAAACCGTCAATCGTTTCAACCAAAAGCTTTGCGCCTATCAAGGCCAAGCGGTCGTGCAAAGTTTCAAAGGTATCTGTATTAGTTATTTCAGTTTCGGCAGTCAACAACATATCTCCGGTATCCATACCTACATCCATCAGCATAGTTGTCACACCGGTTTTTTGGTCCCCGCAGTAAATCGACCACTGTATAGGCGAGGCACCTCTGTGTCTCGGCAAAAGTGATGCGTGACCGTTAACACAGCCGAATTTAGGTAAATTCAAAATCCGCTCCGGTAAAATTTTACCGTATGCCACAACGGCAATTAAATCGGCTTCAAGGCTTTGTAATAATTCATAAGCCTCATCCGTCTTAACCGAGGTCGGTTGATATACAGTCAAGCCGTGCTCCTCGGCATAAACCTTGACCGGAGGCGGTGTCATAATCATTTTTCTGCCCTGAGGCTTATCTGGCTGTGTAAACACACCAACTATTTCGTGTCCTGTATTTCGTAAGGCATCAAGCGAGCTTACGGCAAAATCGGGCGTTCCCATAAAAACAATTTTCATCTATCTCACCATTTTAATCACGCGGTCTTTATAGATAATACCGTCCAGGTGGTCAATTTCGTGCTGAAAAGCTCGAGCCTTAAGACCTTCACCGACAACTGTAAAAGTATTACCGAATCTATCCTGAGCACGAACTGTAACCTTGTTAGCTCTTTTTACAATTCCGCTTTCACCGGGGCAGGAAAGGCACCCTTCAGCACCCTCCTGTTCACCCTCCATTGCTTCAATAACGGGGTTTATCAGTTCAATAAGTCCGTCACCTACATCGACAACACATACCCTGCGTAAAATACCGACCTGAGGTGCGGCAAGACCGACACCCTCTGCTCTATACATTGTTTCCTTCATATCGTCAAGTAAGGTTGCGAGTTTTTCATCAAACTGTAATACACTGCGACAGACCTTGCGCAATACCGGGTCGCCTTCTTTAACTATGTTTCTGATTGCCATTTTAATTTCTCCTATATTATACTGTCGGGATTGACATTGACCGAAGCCGTAACCTTTTTCTTGAAGGCACCTTTGCCATATTCGGTAATAACAGCCGACATCATTTCCTTAAAGCGTTTTGAATTTTTATATTTAATTATAAGCTTAAATCTGTAATTATTGTTCATCTTAGGTACAGCAGCAGCAGTAGGTCCCAAGGTTATAAGCTTTACATCCTTATATTCACCCGAAACTTTAGATTTTAGTATTTCAAAATAGCTTATTGCCGCATCCTCGGTATATTTACGCTCTTGACCGCTGAAGGTCACGGTTGCAATATCACAGTAAGGAGGATAAATCATAAGGCGACGGGTTAATATTTCAGAATTATAAAAGCTTTCATAATCCTGCCTTGCGGCAAGTGACAGAACCACACTGTCCGGCTCGTTTGTCTGAATAACGGCAGTGCCCTTATCCTCACCCCGTCCAGAACGTCCAACGACCTGCGTAAGCAAAGAAAAGGTACGCTCATAGCTTCTGAAATCATTTGAATGTAACGCTACATCGGCATTTAAAACACCGACAACGGTAACCTTTGGAAAATCAAGTCCTTTAGCCACCATTTGAGTGCCAAGCATAATATCATATTGAAAATCGGCAAATGACTTTAAATTTTTTTCGTAATCACTTCTCGTAGAAGTACTATCGGCATCCATACGAAGAATCCGAGCCGACGGAAAAAGTGCCTGCAATTCAGATTCAGCCTTTTGAGTGCCGAGTCCGGAATACTTCATATGCTCACTTCCGCAATTGGGACATTTATTAGTATACGGCAGTGATTTTCCGCAATAATGACACATCAACCGATTATTGGCATTATGGTAGGTTAATGAAATACTGCAATTATCACAATTCATTACAGTACCGCACTGTGTACACGAAACATAGGTATTAAAGCCTCTGCGGTTTAACAAAAGAATTGCCTGCTTACCGTTTTCTAAGGCTTTAGAAATCCTATCATATAGCAAATTGCTGATAATTCCGACATTTCCTTGAGCAACTTCCTCTCGCATATCAACTGTTTCGACCGACGGCAATACTGCATTACCAAATCTGTTTTCCAGCCTATACAAGCGGTATTTTCCTGCCATTGCCATACTAAACGACTCGACCGACGGCGTTGCAGAAGATAAAATCAACAAACCCTTAGACCTGGCAATCCGCCACCTTGCAATATCACGCGCATGAAAATACGGACTCATTTCGGACTTATAAGTATGCTCCTGTTCCTCATCCATAATGATAAGACCGACATCAGAAAAAGGTGCAAAAACTGCCGAACGTGTACCAACAGCAATCATAGCCTCACCACGTTTTACACGTTTCCATTCATCAAGCCGTTGTCCCTGCGACATTGCACTGTGGAATACTGCCACATTTTTACCGAAACGTCGGTGAAAAATGCCCAAGGTTTGAGGAGTTAAGGCAATTTCCGGCACCATAACAATAACTCCTCGTCCGGCTGAAGCCACCTCTTCACACATTTTAAGAAAAACCTGAGTTTTACCTGAACCGGTAACACCGTAAAGCAATGAGGTTACTCCCTTAGGCTCAGAATAATCAGCCATTAAGCCATCGAATGCCGCCTGTTGTCCTTCAGTCAAAACCGTTGTCTTTTCGGGTTTAAATACCGCATCATTATACGGATTACGGTAATATTCCTGTTCAAAAACCTCAATTATACCCTTTTTTTGAAGTCCGTTAACGACTGCAACGGTAAGACCCGTAAAATAACACAGCTCTTTAACCGAGCAACAGCCGACATCATTTAACACCGCCATTAACTGCTTTTGTTTTGGTGTAAGCTTGATACACGACAAATCCTCAGCCGCCTCGGTCAAACGAACCATTTTCAAGGATGCGTCACCAACTGTTCTTACAGCGGTTCCGCTTCTGACCGCAAAGCCCTTACTGACAAGCTTTTCCATAAATCCGCAGCTTTCCTGAAACTTTAAAGCTTTATATGCCGCCTCTTTTGTGACTGCTTTTGATTTAAGCAAAATATCGGCAAGCGGCTTTAATTCAGCGCTTAAATCTGAATAAATTTCACTTGCACTTTCACTAAGCTCATATTCTTGACGGACCTTATAATTAATGCCCGGCGGCAACAAAGCACGAACAGCATTATACCAGGTACAAAAAGTTTCGGTTCGGATGTATTCCGCCAATTCAAGCATTTCTTTTGATATAATCGGTTCATCGTCCAAAACACTTATAACCGATTTCAGCTTTTTTGTATCATCAAACTCAGAAAAGCCTAAAATCACACCGGTTTTTCTTATATTTCCATTACCGAATGGTACCATAACACGGCAACCGATTTGAGCCTTATCACCCAAGATTTCGGGCACAAAATAATCATATGGCTTGTCGATTAAATAAACCGTCTGGTCGACAGCAACGCTGACAATAATCGGTCTATCCACGGCAAGCCACATCCTTTTTTAATAAATTTAATTGGAAATTATTCCTCGGTTCCTTTAACCTCGTTAGCCATTTTATCCATAGCTAATGTAACCGGCTTTTCAATGATGATTTCCCCGTTATCCTGAGCCTCTTTAGCGATATTGCGTGCGGTTTTTGCAACATCCAAAACAAGCTTATAACGGCTGTCTGTGTTCTGAATTAATACTCCGATTGAAGGGTTAAGCATAATTTTCTCCATTCTGCCGATTTTTCGGCTTAAAATAAAAATATAATTTATAAATTATTTAACAAATCAGTATTACGGTTTAATCTTCTTCGCTCACTCAAAATAATTCGGCGAATATCCTCTACCGCTTCCTTTAAGTCATCATTAATGACTATGTAATCGTATTCAACAGCTCTTGCCATTTCAGTTTTAGCCTCAGCCAAACGCTTTTCAATCACCTCGGCAGTCTCGGTACCTCGACCGGTTAAACGGTTTTTCAACACCTCAAACGACGGCGGTGCAATGAAAATACTGAAATTATCAGGACAGTTTTTTCGAACATTGCCTGCACCGTTAACGTCAATCTCCAGCACTATTTCTCCACCGTTATTTATGCATTTTTCAACAGGTGCCTTGGGTGTACCGTAATAATTTCCGCAATAAACATTGTATTCCAGCAGTTGGTCATTCTTTATCATTTTTTCAAAGCTCTCGCGCGAAATGAAGTTATATTTTTCGCCCTCAACCTCACCCTCACGCATATTGCGAGTAACGCTTGAAATTGAAAACTCAATTTCCGGCATAACCTTAAAAAGCTCTTTCAAAACGGTATCCTTACCCGAGCCCGACGGTCCTGAAATTATAATTAATGCTCCCTTATTCATCCTCATCCTCCTCTGTTTCGTCACTGTCATCCTCAAGTCTTGCAGCAACCGTCTCAGATTGCAGATATGTGAGAATTATAAGATCACTGTCAGTAATAATTACAGCTCTTGTTCGGCGGCCGTGGGTCGCGTCAATCAATGTTCCGTTTTCCTTAGCCTCCTGAACAATACGTTTAATCGGTGCCGAATCCGGACTGACAATTGCAACCAAGCGGTCAGCCGAAACCATATTGCCGAAGCCTATATTAATAAGTCTCATACTATCCTCCGAATAACCTATTCGATGTTCTGAATCTGCTCTCTTATCTTCTCAATTTCGGACTTGATATCGACGACAATATGAGAAATTTCAACATCCTGACATTTCGAACCGATTGTATTTGTCTCACGGTTCATTTCCTGAACTGTGAAATCAAGCTTTTTACCTATAACCCCGCCTGCTTCACACATCTCGGAAAAATGTGCAATATGACTGCGAAGTCTTACAGTTTCCTCGTTTACAGCAACACGGTCGGCAAAAATTGCAGTTTCAGTAATAAGTCTTTGCTCATCAACCGAGGTGTCCCCTAAAAGCTCACGCATCTTTTTCTCGATACGCTCACGGTATTCCTGAACAGTTTTGGGCGAACGCTTTTCAACGATTGATACCCAATCAAGAATCGTCTTGGTCCTCGCGATAACATCATCAGCCAAGCGCTGACCCTCTGCCTCACGCTCTTTAATAAAATTATCAACTGCGGTTTTAGCAGCATCACTTACCAGTGCCCATACTGTTTCCTCGTCCAGCCTTTGTCTTGTAACCGAAAATACATCCTGATTACGTGCCACAGACGAAGCCGAAATATCATCAATAACGCCGAATTTTTCAACCAAGGTACGAAGCGCATCAACATAAGATTTCGCATACTGTTCGTTAACCTCAACCTTATCGGTATCCGCAGCCGAAAAATCACAAGAAACAAGGATATCTATCTTACCTCTTGCAACTCTTGACTGAACATAGGATTTAAGCTTATCCTCTAAAAAAGCAAACTGCCTGGGAGCCCTAACCGAACCCTCAAAAAAACGGTGATTAACCGATTTTAATTCAACAGTAACCGCCAAGGTATCGTTACTTGCCTCACCTCGGCCGTAGCCTGTCATACTTCTGACCATTGTCTCATCTCCAATATATTTCAATTGTTTAGATATTCGATTAATTATACCAAAATCAAAGCAAAAAGTCAACCCGAAAAGCTCATAAAATCCGCTATTTAAATGTTAATTGAGGACATATAAAATCAATAAAATCCCTCTTTTTAACAAAAAAGCGGGATTTTAAAATATAAGCTTAATTATTTACCCTCTAAAGCGGTAATTGTACGGATAGATTTGAAGGTCTCGTGAGGCTTCAAGCACTCAATAGCTTCCTTATGAGTAATATCATAATCACTGTCAATATTATCAGCCTGACCGAACCAAGGCTCTAAACAAAGGAACGGAGCATCGGGCTTAGTCCAAACAACGAATCTCGGAGCACCCGGAAAATCGAGTTGAACGCCTCTGCCGGTGTTACGGTTAACCAAACGGCAGCTCTTCGACTTTAAATCCTTAAACACAAGAGCATCAATTGCAAAATAGTTATAATCCAAATGAATTCGGTCACTGTCAGCAATAACAGGAGTCTTTTCCTGTCCTAGTAAATTACCAAACAATGTATACGTGTCAAGTGTCTCCTTCTGCGGGAAAATAAGGTCATAATCCTCAATACCCTCAGGAGTTGCAAATCCATCATGTGACCCGATTGAAAACCACATTTCGGAATCATTGCAGTTGTTAACCTCATAGCCTGCGGTAACCTTACCGTCGGTCAAAATATAGCTGATTCTCAACTCAAAATCATAAGGATATGCTTTTTTAGTCTCATCAGAAGCGGTTAACAAGAAAACAGCCGAGTTTTCAGTCTGATGCTCAACTGTAAAGGTCATTTTTTTGACCAATCCGTGCTTGGGCATAATATACTCCTTGCCGTTAAGAATATATTTATCATCACGGAAACCGCCGGTCATCGGAAAAAGGTTAGGTGTCGATGCTGCCCAATATTTTGGGTCACCGTTCCAAAGGTATTCAACATCCTTATACATGAAGCTGGTCATTTCTGCACCGACTTCGTTAATATTTAGTACAGAATTACCGTTTTTTAATGTTACCATAATAATTACCCCTTAAAAAATTTATTATACTAATTATATCAAACTGAAATTACATAGTCAAGAATTTTACAGTAATATGGTAACTTTAAAATATTTTGTAACTTATTGCAAATTCACTTGAATAAGGTGCCAAAAAATGATAAAATACCTATATAAATTAATTTTTAAAAGGTGTTTTTATGGATATTTTTGTTGAACAACTTGTCGTAATTAAGCAGGATGCAAAAAAAATAGCCTGTAAGGTATTGCTTTTGCTCGTCAGTACAATGTTGGCAATAGGCTTGGTGTTGCTTGGGATTTTCTTTCCTTCATTTTCATTCATACTTTTTTTAGCTGCCGCAGGCTCTCTGTTTGGCGGTTATTGGTTTTGCGGTCAGTTAAACTGTGAATATGAATACATTGTTACCAACGGTGAAATTGATATTGACCGTATTACCAACAAGAAAAAACGTACTAGAATGGCCAATTTTACAGCAAATGATATTTTAAATATTGAAAAGTACAATCCCGCAATTCACAAACCGATAAAAAACCGCAATATTAATGTTTATTTTGGTTGCACTCCTAGCGAAAACGCATTAGCATTTAAAATCAGACACACAAAATACGGTCATTATTTTTTAGTCATAGCACCTGACGACAGTGTAAAAGAAGCAATAAGAAAATTCTTGCCATACACTCTTAAAAACAGTATTTAAAGCCTATTTCACGGAGGTTATTATGGTACTTACTTCAAAGCAAATGAAAGCGGTTGAACAAAATGCCGTCGATTTAGGTATGAGTTGGCTGCGGCTTATGGAAAACGCAGGCGCAGCCGCAACTAAGGTTATAAGAGACAGCTGTGATCTTAAAATTATGAAAACCGTAATACTTTGCGGCAAAGGCAACAACGGCGGTGACGGTTATGTTATTGCCCGAAAGCTTTTAGAAGATAATGTCTCAGTGAGAGTTATTTCAGTAGGTGCGCCGGCTACTGAAAGTGCAATTGAAATGGCATCAAAGGCATATGATTTAGGCATCCGTCCAATTGATTTTGAAAGCTATGAGCCACTTTGCTGTCAATATATAAATGATGCGGATGTCATCGTAGATGCTCTTTTCGGCACCGGCTTTTCCGGTGAACCGCAAGGGATTTTTGCTGCCGCAATTAACGCTGTAAATTCAAGTAACGGCTTAAAAATTGCCGTTGATATACCAAGCGGAATGTCAAGTGATACGGGATGCTGTAACGGTCTATTTATTAAAGCTGATTTAACCGTAAGCTTTGCAGCTTTTAAGCCTTGTCATCTGCTGTTCCCGTCAAGTGAATACTGCGGTAAGGTGACCGTCGCATCTATCGGTATACCTAATGAAGCATTTATAGGTGTCACTCCAATAATGGAGGTTGTCAAAACCCAAACAGTCATCTCAAATTTACCCAAGAGAGGTCTCAATTATCATAAGGGTGACTGCGGAACTGCCGCTATTTACTGCGGAAGCATAGGTATGGCGGGTGCAGCCGTAATTTCCGGAAAAGCAGCAATAAAATGCGGTGTCGGAATTGCAAATATGATAACACCCGAAAATATTTATAATATCGTCGGTACTTCTCTTCCTGAAGCTGTTTGCACCGTTTTAGACAATGTTGAAAACGGTAAGGTAAACGACAAGATAACTGATGCTGTAATGACGGCAATTGATAAAAGCAACGTCGGTCTTATCGGTTGCGGATTAGGACAAAGCAATCAGGCAAAATATACCGTTTCAGAAATAATGAAAAACTGCAGTGTTCCTTTAATTATTGATGCCGACGGAATAAACATCCTGTCCGAAAACATACATTTAATCAGGCAATATACTAACGACGTTGTAATCACTCCACATCCGAAGGAGGCTTCTCGTCTTTTGGGATGCTCGGTTCAATGTGTGCAAAATGACCGCTTAGGCAGTGCTATGAAAATAGCAAAAGAGTTAAATGCAATAACTGTGCTTAAAGGAGCCAAGTCAATTATTGCTCAGCCTGACGGAAGGAATTATATTGTGACAGACGGTAATCCCGGTATGGCCACAGCCGGTTCAGGCGATATGCTTGCAGGTATGGTTGCGGGCTTTATAGCACAAGGATTATCTGCCGCAATGGCTACGGTATGTGCTGTTAAAATTCACGCTATGGCGGGAGATTTAGCCGTGAAAGAAACATCCGTACTCTCACTCACCCCTACTGATATGATTAATGCACTTCCAACATTATTCTGCAGAATGTATTCAAGGAAATAAGGTGATAATATTCGTAAAGTTCTGCTGTTGATTGCAGTTGTCACAATGTGCTTAACGGCAGGATGTTCAAGTGTTAAAGTTAATGATATTTCTCCGATTTTATCCGGATTCAGATGTGATTTTTCAATAGAAAACTCAAAGCTGTCAGGAGAAATGGAGGTCGAAAGTAACGGCATTTTAACCTTCAGCTTTCAGGGTGACGATATTATAAACGGACTCAAGCTTCAGGTGAAAAACGAAGTGATTATTGTTGATGTAAACGGCTTGACCGAATCCTATTCAAGAGCTGAAATTCCCCAAGCCTCCCCTGCCGTTTATTTATTTGATGCGTTAATTTCGGCTAAACAAATCAAACCGCAGGTAAACGACAGCAGGACGGTTATTTTCGGAAACTCGCCCAGCGGTGAATTTGAGCTATCAATCGGGCCAACGGGTTTTATTGAAAATATATTATTAGACAAAAACGATATAAAAATTATTTTTTCTAATCACAGTACAATCAATTAGTCAAATCCCACTGATTTTCCAATAATTTAGATTTTATGTGATTTATTTAAACCAATTTGAGTAATACATAAAAAGAAAGAGCAAGTACACAAACTTGCTCTTTCTTTTTTGGTGCGAGTGACGAGACTTGAACTCGTACGTCGTTGACACACGCCCCTCAAACGTGCCTGTCTGCCTATTCCAGCACAC
>CAJGBX010000008.1 GCA_904501685.1 Clostridiaceae bacterium | reverse complement strand
TTTGAAGACCGTCAGTTAACCGTGCCCGTAAGCTTTACTTTGAATAGTAAAGGTGTCGATGTTTCGGTTGACCCGACCAAAATTCAGGAAAACGCTGATTACAACGTTTATGGTGTTCAGATTGCGCCTTTCTTCTGCTCGGTTAACAATCGTAACGCAAGCAAGAAGGACCATTATCTGTTCCTCCCCGTTGGTTCAGGCACAATTATTAATCCTATAGTAGATAATAACAGTGATGCTGCAATTATCTTTGAAGAGCCGGTTTACGGCGCTGATGCAAATATCATCAAATTTGAGGAAAAGACAAATACTGAAACTGTAAGAATGCCGGTATACGGCGCTGTAAACGGTGATAAGGCTGCTTGTGCAATCATTAAATCGAGTGCTGAAAATGCATACTTAACGGGTGCACTTGCTCAGAAGCTTACCGGATATTCCTACATTTCTGCAGAATTCCGTGTAAGAGGATATCAAGAGGTTGTTCAGTCTTTGTTCACCTCAACCACCGTTAAGACTAAGCTTTATGCTGATGCGTTTACTCCGGATAAGGTAGAGGTAGGCTTCTATCCGCTTTATGGCGAGGATGCTTCCTATATCGGATTTGCTAACACCTACCGTGATTATTTAACCGAGACTAAGGCTCTTAAAACCGAAAAGTCTGAGGATTCGCTTTTGAACCTTAAGCTTATCGGCGGTGTTGAAACAAAGGAATTCCATTTTGGTATTCCTTCAACCGATATGCTGGTTGCTACCAACCTGAAGCAGGCCAAGTCAATTGTTCAGGATATCAAAACCAGAACAGGTCTTGATAAGTTCAATGTTAACCTGGTCGGCTTTGGCACAAGCGGTAATGATATCGGAGTTGTCGCCGGTGATTATGCAATAGGCGATAAGTTCGGTGATGATGATGACCTTAAGAGTCTCATTAAGTACAGCAACGGCGCAGGTGCAAATGTTTACTTCAACTTTGATATGATTCATTTCTCTGAATCAGGCGGCGGAGTAAGTACCACCTTCGGTAAGGCCGATGCCGCAAACGGAAGCTTTACGGAACAAAATTACTTCAGCATGAACTTAAGACTTCCTGATACGAAGCTCCGCAAGTATTATCTTGTGGCACGTACAGAGTTTTCTGAGGTTGCAGCCAATATCAAAGAGGCTGCTGCAGAGTGGAAGCTCCCCGGTATCAGCCTTGATACATTAACAAGCATTTGTTATTCTGACTATAATGATAAGCAGTATTATGCAGGAGCAAATTTTGAGGAGCAGGCAACCGCTATCATCGGTAACTACAAGAACAGCGGCTACAAGATTGCAGGTAGTGATGCAAACGCATTTGCTGCAGCAGGATGTACACATGTTTATGATGTGCCTATGCAGTCCTCAAAGTACAGATACTATACTTCGGATATTCCGTTCTATCAGATAGTATTTAAGGGTCTTGTTTCAATGTCTGGTACCGCAATGAACCTTGCAACTAACAAGAATATTAACTTCTTGAAGGCTGTTGAAACCGGTACCGGTCTCACATATACTCTTATCGGTAAGTATGACACTAACCTGATCACTTCGGCACATAATGTTTTCTACGGCTCGGTTTATTGGGATAAGACCATCGAGCATGGTGTCGCAACTGATATTCAAGCAACGGTTGATGCGTATAAGGGCTTCTTCGAGTCGGTTAACGGCGAAAAGATTGTAAATCACGAGCTTATTACTGACGAGGTCAGATGCACAACCTTCAGCAACGGGGTTTCTGTTTACGTTAACTACGGTTTAACCGATTATATCAATGGCGAAATCAAAGTCGCTGCAGGCGGCTATACTGTAAAGGAGGCGTAATTCAATGACAAATGAAGAAATAAAAACTGTTGAAGCGCCGATTGCGCAGCCTCCTAAGAAAATTAAAAAGCATAAGGGTATTGAATCATTAAAGAGTACATATGGAAGACTTTTCTGCCTGCATTGGGAGATTGGCTTAATCCTGTTCTTTGTAATGCCCTTGTTCCAGTCCTTTTACTATGCCTTCTGTGATGTTGACTTTGTAGGCGGTAAGTACAAGTTCGTATATTCCGGCCTCAAGAACATTAATGAGGTTATTAAAAATGACCCAAAATATCTTGACAATGTCGGTCAATCTTTTGCAGCAATGCCCGGTCAGCTTGTGGTTATTGTAATTATCAGCTTGATTTTAGCTCTTTTACTTAACCAGAAGTTTAAAGGAAGACTTTTCTTCAGAGGCCTTTACTTCCTGCCGGTTATCATTGCTACGGGTGTTGTTATTGACATCTTGTTCACAACAACCAGCAGTGAGCTTTCCACCTCCGGTGTTTCGGATTCGTTTGCCGCAAATATGCTCAGTGTTGACGATATTATGGCATGGCTTTCGTTGCCTACAGAAATCGGTGAATTCTTCACAGGACTTCTTAATAATATTTTCAACCTGATTTGGAACTGCGGTATTCAGATTGTTCTGTTTATCTCCGGTATGCAGTCAATTCCGGATTCTCTTTACGAGGTTTCCAAGGTTGAAGGTGCAACAAAGTGGGAAGAGTTCTGGTTTATTACATTACCTATGCTGTCGAGAACACTTATCCTGGTAATTATATTCACAATTGTTGAATTGGTAACTACAAAGGGTAACGCTGTTATGACACAGGCTTACGAGCTTATGAAGGGTGCTGCAACGAGCTACGGTCCCGCATCTGCAATGCTTTGGATATACTTCGTTATCGTCGGAGCGTTTATGGCGGCCATAATGTTCTTGTTTAGTGTATTGTTCTTAAGACGTTGGGATACAGGAGGTAGAAGTTAATGCAAGTAATTGATAATGTAAAAGATACTTTCCTGAAACTTAAAAACGGCACTAAGGAAACTCGCTATAAGGCTGTACTTAAGGCCAACGGTGTTTTCACATCTCTTCTTAGATACGTTGTTCTTATCGCAATCGGATACATCATTCTTTATCCGTTGCTTTATATGATCAGTTCAGCCTTCAGAACAAGAGATTCGTTCTACGATCCATCAATTGTTTGGATCACACCTGATATTACTACCGAGAACTTTGGAATTGCCTGGCAAATTATGAACTATGGTAAAGCATTTATCAATACTCTTATTTTTGAAATGCTTTCCGCAGGAATTCAGATTATCAGCTGTTCAATAGTTGCTTACGGTTTGGCACGTTTTGAGTTCAAGGAAAAAAGGATTTTAACCTTATTTATGTTCCTGCTTATCCTTGTTCCTTCGCAGATGATGATGTTGCCGATATTTATGAACTATTCTAAGCTGGATTTCTTAGGTTTGTTTGGTTTGATTGATTCGCTAACGGGAATTGATATCAGACCTAATGTTCTTAACTCGGTCTGGACATTCTATTTACCTGCACTTCTGGGTGTTGGTATCCGTTCAGGTATTATCATTTATATCTACATTCAGTTCTTTAAAGGCTTACCTAAGGAGCTCGAAGAGGCATCGTGGATTGACGGTGCAGGTCCGTTCAAGACCTATTTGAGAATAGCACTTCCGTCGTCAAGCGTTGTTATCACCACTGTTACGGTGTTCTCACTGATTTGGCACTGGAACGACTACTCACTCAGCTCTATGTACTTGTATCCTGAAAGCTGGCCTTTGGCTGTAAGGCTTAACGATATTACAAAACAGGAAGCTATAGGAACTTTGAGACTTACTCCCGATGACCCGCTTCGAATTGCTATATTGATGTCAGGCTGTCTGATGTTTATTATACCGATACTCATTGTTTATCTGGTACTTCAGAAGAAGTTTGTTAAAAGTATCGACCGTGTCGGTATCACAGGCTAATGTTTCAATTTTACCAATAAACAGAGTGAATTTTTGGTTATTATTTTATATATAATTTTTCATTTTTAGTTGATATACGCTAATTTATTTGATATTATTATAAAGTAATGTATCAACCTTTGCTGCTGTGAGTGTTGCTTGCAGCAGCAAAAGTGACATTCTTTAAGCAAAAATATAAAAAATATTAAAATTAGTATTGAATTTTTTGTGAAAGTTTGTTATTATATTCTTAAGGTATAAGTGAAATTGGCTTTGAATGACTACGATAGGCACTTTAATTTACAGAATTAATGCCGTTTCGCAGTCTCAATGTCATTTTCAGGTACATAATTTTATGAACCTTTCCCTTTATAAAAAAGGGTTGGTATATAAGCTTTTAACGGCAGCTCAGTACCCTGAGTGCCGATGTAAAGGTGTAATCAAAGCAGAAAGAGGTAAGACAATGAAAACACGTGCGTTAAAAAAAGTATTGAGTGTCATCTGTGTTATTGCCATGTTGATGTCCTTGTGTGTTGTCGGATTGGTTGGCGTTTCAAGCGCTGCCGAAAACGAGTATACACTTTATCATAATGGCACCGTTACACAAGTAACACTCGCTGAGGGTGCCGATTTACCTAACCCTGGTCCCTATAAGGGTGCGAGGTTCCTTGGTTGGTATGATGAGACCTTCACTAATGAATACAAGACTGTAGGTGCGAAAACGACGCTTTATGCCAAGTATTCCGCCGCTATTTTCGATTTTGAATTAGATGCATCCCATTATGCCCATGCTAATACTGCCGTTAATTACACATACGGTGTGACCGATCCTACCGATGCTAGTAATAAGGTTGCGAAATACACCATCGGTCCTAACCAATATATGGCAATTCCGATTACTGAAGGCGCTACTAAGCTTTATGAATTCAAGGCTGGCGTAGAGTATACCGTGTATTTTAAATATTACGGTGTAAATACTACCGGTCCCGTCACGTTAAGAGTTTATAATGCCAAACCTGATGTCGTTGATAAAACGTTTTCAGCATTACAAAATGATGAAGCACATCGTTACATCAGGCCTACTGAGGCCTCGGCGCCCTACCTTAGACCTGCACCATACCCTCCTTACGATAATTGGATTGAGATGACTCCTCTCAGTGGTAAGTGGAGCACCTTTAAAATGAAGGTTGCCTTCACTCAAGAGGATATTGATGCCGGCCGTACTGCACTTATATTGCATATGCAGCGAAACGATACAGGTGATGCAATGCTTTTCGACGACCTTATTGTTGTTGAAGATGCAGTAGAGGTTAATGTCACATTAAATAATGCCGATAGCGTAACCACCGAGAAATATATAGAGGGTTCTGAGCTTCCCAAAAGTAATGACCCTAACTTTACCGGTTGGTATGATGAAACCTTTACATATAAATATGAGTTTGCTCCCGACACTGATGTTGAGCTTTATGCTAAATACAAAAAGGTATTTGACACCTTCGAGAGTGAATCCAAGGTATTTGACCCCAACAACAAATTCCCAGCCGACAACGGTTTCAAGATTGTTGTTGATCCTTCAGATGCTAAAAACCATGTGCTTTCTGCACCTATCAGCTCTGCTGTAGTTGATAACTATGCAATTCGCGGTGCTGAAGGCATAGATGCAGGTTATACTGTTGTTCGTGGTTCGCTTTGTACCGTTAAGCTTAGATATAAAGCCAGCGGCATTGGTGCCAGTGGTGCGAAGATTTACTTCAAGACCGTTGATAATGCAAGCATTGGCAAAGGTGCAGATATTGGACTTCTTGCGGGTTGGGAGATCGCACTTGAGAATACTGATGATTGGAAGGATATAGCACTTAATGTTATTCTTTCTAATGAATCCACTATTGATCTCACTACTTTAAAGAATCTTGTAATGGCAGTTGTCGGCGGTGCTGATTCAAACGGTACTGTACTTATCGATAACTTCTCGATTGGTCCTTATGCTCCTCCGGTTGACCCTGACTCCGCTGAGATTGAGATGGACTTTGAGGCAGAAGGCGGCTTTAAGTGGAGCGTGCCTGATGCTAACAAGTATAATAAGACCGAGGGTAACGGCTATGTTAACCGCGGTGAGTTGATCACTGAGGATGACAACACCTTCTTCCGTGTAAGCCATTTCAAGAAAAAGGGCGCATACATTTACTTCACAATTGATGACGGTTTGAGACAGTTTAATGTTGCTGACCGTGGTATTTATACTATAGAGTTTGACTATAAGGTTCATCACTCTGAAACCAAGTCGTCTATCGGTTTGGTATTTGTTAAACCTACAACTGCTGATACCGGTATGCTATTCTCCAATCCAGTTGTTGAGTTTGATAGTTTCAGCACGGATAATGTTACCGAGCGTGATGACAAGGATTGGACTCATGTAACCTATACTTTTGGTGCAGATCTTTCCGCTTACGAAGGTTACACCTCAATCGGTTTATATGTATTCAATGATACAGGTGTACCTGAAATAAATCCCGACTTTAATAAGTTGACCGCAACTGTCGTTGATTTTGATAATATTACTGTTAAGACCAATTCCGAGTGTATCGGTGACGGTATGATTATCTTTGATTCCATAGACGGTTCTGAGTGTGCTCCATTAATTGCACCGTCAGGTGAACCTATCGGTGCATTGCCTGAGCCTACTAAGTACGGCTATGAATTCGATGGTTGGAAGTATGATACCGAGGCAGGCGCAATGGCCATCACCTCTAACACCGTAATGCCCGGCTTTATCACTAACGCATATGCTACATGGAAGTTAGCTCCCGGTGTTGTTGATTTCAGAATTCACACCAATGTTCCTGAATATGATGCAAAGTACAAATCTATTATCGCTTTCCCCGGCAAACCGGTAACTACCTTGCCTTTAGAAGAGCCCACTATGCCCGGTCAGGTGTTTGCAGGTTGGTATTATGATAGTGCATTCACTAAGCCTGTAAGCGGCAAAAATGCTCCTGCAGAAAGCGGCGACATTTATGCTATGTGGGGCAAGGCTCCTTTCATCTGTGACTTTGAAGATTATACCCCAATCAAGGCTAATGCTCGTGCTAAGTATGTTACCGATGAAGATACAGGTAACAACTACCTTGACTGGTGGGATGGTTGGGTACCTGACACATCCAATGTTAAGGGTGTTACCTCTAATTACTACAATTCGTTCATACACAATGGTAATAAGCGGTTCCAGGTTTTCAGTGGCAGTGAATATAAAGTAACCTTTAAGTATAAGCTTCTCGAAGGTGAAATTAAGGTTCGAGGCTTGACAGGTGATTTTAACGCTCAATGGGCTAACCGTAAGGATCAGACTAATGGACCAAATCCTGAAGTTGTATTGAACAAAGTTGACCCGGATAATTGGCATACTGCAACGTTTACTTTCGTTGCTGCCCTTAATGATCCTGCACACAACTTCCTTGGACTTGGTATTCAAGGTCTTGGTCATATTTACATTGATGATATTTCTATTGAATGTGAAATCAACAGTAATAACATTTATGGTTCTGTTATCGTTTTGGATACCAATGGCGGTAAGACTATCACTCATGTTTCCGGTGAGGTTGGTTCTAAAATCGTCCTTCCGACTCCTGTAAGATCCGGTTACAAGTTCGTAGGTTGGTATACAGATAAAACATTCACCGCTAAGTTTACCGAAACTACTTACACCGAACAAACTCTTTCTGCTGTTGCCAGATGGCAGCTTGGTAAGTATGTTGAAGATTTTGAAGAGCTTCCGAATGTAGTTATGACATTGGCAGTTGATCCTGCTTACACTCTCTATGACAATAAGGTTGCCGGTTTCGACAAATCCAATGTTCATAGCGGTGTAACCGCACTCTTCCGTAAGGGCAACTCTGCTGGCCTTAAGGCGTTTACAACAGCAAGAACTTCTGACCTTCAACTGAATGTCGGTGATGAATATACATTAACAATGTATGTTAAGCCCACTGCTATCAGTGATGCTGCAGGCACTATCAATATGATTAATATGGCTTCCTACACTGGTATTAACAGTCCCTCTGCAACAAATGTAATTGCTAAGATGGCTGACCTTAAGGTGGGTGAGTGGAATAAGATTACCTATACATTTACTGCTGCAAGTAAGTATGTTGGTATCAACACCACCGCTGGTAACGATATGTATATTGATGACGTTACTGTTACTCTTAAGGGTTATTCCGGCTCCGCTAACACCGGTGACTCTTCAGTCAACCCGTTTGTTATCGTAGCATTGGTTGTTCTTTGTGCCGGTGCACTTCTTATTACCGGTAAAAAAGTTTTCTCTAAATAATTGTCTTACCTTTTATTTACGCCGTCCCACTTAGGTGGGGCGGCGATTTTATGTTCATTGTTATTTAATAATAACTGCAGTTTATATATTGTTTTGATTGACAAAATGATGTTACCGCATTATAATATTATCGAATATAATTACTTGGACAAAGCGTTCGATTGATTGGAGTAATATAAATGGAATGGATGTCACTTAACACTTTAAGAGAAAAATATCTTTCTTTTTTTGAAAGCAAGGGTCACCTTCGCTTGAGAAGCTTTTCGTTGGTCCCCGATAACGATAAGTCATTGCTTTTGATTAACTCGGGTATGGCTCCGATGAAGAAGTTCTTTACAGGTGAGGTTACACCTCCCCGTAACCGTGTTACAACCTGCCAGAAGTGTATTCGTACACCTGACTTAGAGCGCGTCGGTCACACCGCACGTCACGGTACATATTTTGAAATGCTTGGAAATTTCTCATTCGGTGATTATTTCAAGGAAGAGGCTATTGAATGGGCTTGGGAGTTCTTGACTAAGACTATTGAAATCCCCGAAAATCTTCTGTGGCCGAGTATCTACGAAAACGATGAAGAGGCATTTGCAATCTGGAAAGATAAAATCGGTGTCCCGGTTGAGCATATTGTCCGCTTGGGCAAGGCTGATAACTTCTGGGAGCATGGTTCGGGTCCGTGCGGCCCCTGTTCCGAGATTTATTTTGACCGCGGTGAGAAGTACGGCTGCGGTTCGCCTGACTGTAAGCCGGGTTGTGACTGCGACCGTTATATGGAAATCTGGAATAACGTATTTTCGCAGTTTAACAATGACGGTAACGGAAATTATACCGAGCTTAAGCAGAAAAATATTGATACAGGTATGGGCCTTGAGCGTTTGGCATGTGTTTTGCAGAACGTTGACAATCTTTTTGAGGTTGATACTGTCCGCAATATCCTTAACGAGGTTTGCCGGATTGCTGGTGTTGAATACGGTAAGGATGCTAAAAAGGATGTATCTATCCGTGTAATTACTGACCACGTCCGCGGTGCAACCTTTATGATTTGTGACGGCGTTATACCTTCAAATGAGGGCAGAGGCTATGTACTCCGCCGACTTTTACGCCGTGCCGCACGCCACGGTAAGCTTTTGGGCATTAATAAGATGTTCATTTGCGATATCTGTGACGTGGTTATTGAGGAAAATAAGGGAGCATATCCTGAGGTCCTCGAAAAATCCGACTACATCAAGAAAATTATGTCTGTTGAAGAGGAGAACTTCGGCAAGACTATTGATTTAGGCTTGAAAATGCTTGAAGAAATTACTGCTGACGGCAGTAATAAGGTGCTTTCGGGCGCTGATGCCTTTAAGCTTAACGATACCTATGGTTTCCCGATTGATTTGACTAAGGATATTTTAGAGGAAAAGGGTTGGACCGTTGATGAGGACGAGTTCAAACGCTTGATGCAGGAGCAGAAGGACCGCGCAAGAGGTGCCAGAAAGGCCGCTGACGGTGAATCTTGGAAGAGTTCTGAGATTAGCTTTGATAATATTCCTGCAACTGAATTTTTAGGCTACACCGAGACACAGTGTGATGCAAGAATTCTGAGTATTATTGTCGATGAAAAGTCGGTTGAAACTGCCGTACCCGGTGATAAGTGCGTTATCGTACTTGATAAGACTGTTTGCTATGCAGAAAGCGGCGGTCAGGTCGGTGATGAGGGTACTGTTTCAGGTGATGGTTTCAGTGTTGTTGTTAACAGCACCAAAAAGAATGAAAGCGGAATATTCATGCATTTTTGCACCGTTGAGAACGGTGAGGTTTCAGTAGGAAGCACCGTTAAGGTGACCTTTGACGGCAAACGTAAGCAGGCAATTCGCCGCAATCATACGGCAGCTCACCTTTTACAGGCTGCATTGCGTAAGGTTCTGGGCAAACATGTTGAGCAGGCAGGTCAGCTTGTAAATGAGTCGGCTGTTCGCTTTGACTTTACACATTTTTCCGCCTTGACCTCTGATGAAATCAAGCAGGTTGAAGAACTTGTTAATGCCGTTATTCTGGATGCTGTTGATGTTGATAATCGTGAAATGCCGATTGATGAGGCAAAGGCAATGGGTGCAATGGCATTGTTTGGTGAAAAGTATGGCAGTGTTGTCCGAGTTGTAAATGTTCCCGGATTCTCGGTTGAGCTTTGCGGAGGTACTCACGTTAAAAATACCGCAGTAATAGGTGCATTTAAAATTGTTTCGGAATCGTCGGTAGCCTCCGGTGTACGCCGAATTGAAGCTGTAACAGGTGCAGGTGTATTAGAGCTTTTACAGAAATACGAGGCACAAATCGGTGCCGCAGCTAACGCACTTAAGCTCAACAATCCGACGGAGCTTGCACAAAAGTGTGAACAGATGTCGGCTGAGCTTAAATCGGCACACCGCGAGATTGAGGCTTTGAATTCCAAGCTTGCAGGCTTTAAGGTTGATGAGCTTTTGGCTTCAGCTAAGGCGGTTGGTTCGGTTAAGCTTATTGTTGCTGAGTTTAATGCTGCCGGTAGTGATACCTTACGTAGTATGGCTGATAAAATTCGTGATAAAATGCCCGAAGCAGTTGCCGTTTTTGCTGATAAAAAAGGCGAGTCGGTAACCTTTGCCGCAACTGCAGGTAAAGAGGCCTTGGCTGCCGGTATTATGTCAGGTAAGGTTGTTGCAGCCGTTGCTGCTGTCGCAGGCGGTAAAGGCGGCGGTCGTCCTGATTTTGCAATGGCAGGAGCTAAGGATGTCACTAAGATTGGCGAGGCTTTGTCTTCTGCTGAGGAAACCGTAAAATCTATGCTTGGGTTTGGTTCCTGTCAGCCTAAATAAGGAGTTTTACATATGGACTGCATTTTTTGTAAAATCGTGGCGGGCGAAATACCTTCAACTAAAATTTACGAGACTGAGAATGTATATGCGTTTGCCGATATTGAACCTCAGGCACCGTTCCATGCTATTATAATTCCTAAAAAGCATATTAAGTGTGCCGACGAAATCACTGCCGAAAACAGCGGTATAATTGCCGAAATTTTTGAAGCTATTGCCGCTATTTCAAAGCAGGAGAATTTAAAAGACGGCTATCGCATTGTTAACAATTGCGGTCGCGACGGCGGTCAAACTGTCGGACATTTACATTTTCATATGCTTGCAGGACGCTCTTTAGAGTGGCCTCCGGGTTGATAAGGTTTATAAGGAAGAGGGAAAAACTATGCAAAGATACTATGAAATTACCATTGCAGGTCTGAAGCGTAAGCTTCCTATTTGCGAGGTTAATGAGCATCTTGACATTGCCGGCTTTATCATTTTCGGTGATGTTGAGGTTACTGTTGCCGCCGCTGAAGAGTTGTTAAAAAAGGTCAAAGAGTTTGATGTTATTGCAACCCCCGAGGCTAAGAGTATACCCTTAGCCTATGAGCTTTCGCGTCAGTCGGGCAAGCCGTATATCGTTGCACGTAAGGGTCCCAAGGTTTATATGCGTGATCCGATTTCGGTCGAGGTTACCTCTATTACAACCAAGCATCAGCAGCATCTTTATCTGGGTGTTGATGAGGTTGAGCTTATTAACGGAAAGCGGGTTATGGTGTTGGATGACGTTATCAGCACCGGCGAATCCTTAGATGCAATGAAGCAACTTATATCAAGAGCAGGCGGTGTTATTACCGATTGCTGTGCCATTTTAGCTGAGGGTGACGCCGCAAAGCGTGACGATATTGTCTTTCTTGAGCCTCTGCCGTTATTCTTTAAATAATAAAAATGCACTATCCGTTTCGGATAGTGCATTTTTTTCGTAATAAAGTATTTAGATTATTAGTCGGTAGCTTTATTAAGCATTTTACGTCGAATGATATATGCGACGAGTACGGCACTCATAAACGCAGTAATTAATGCAGAAATACTAAGACGTAAAAGATTTTTGTCAAGCTTTTCGGTGTATTTCTTTATATCGGCACGTGCCTTGGCGTTAGCGGTATGGTGCTCATCCATAATCGTGTAGTATTCGCTCGCAGTAGCCTCGTCACCGTTTAAATAGCTTTGTTCCCACAAATCACGGTATTTATCATACTCAGAATTATGAGCAATAAAATCAATATTCCGCTTGATATCATCACGTTCTAAATAATAATGACCGCTAATACCTGCAAAGGCAAGTGTAACAATAAGTGAAACGGCGGTTAAGGTGATAAATATGAACCGCCATAGTCCATTTTTGGAAATAAACTCGCGGACTAAAAGCACTGCATATCTTATGTGCCAAAACATAGGAATCGGTGTCCTGTCCTCAGCAATAGCCTCCTCGTAACGCCGTTTTGCTTCGGTTGCAGTCAGTATTCCGAAAACGATAACGGGACACGCACCTATAAACCAACCTACCGCGGCAAAGCTGCCGAAGTACATAAAGAACATTGAAACAAGCATTACGACAATTGATAAAATAGTTAAAACGAGACCTGCAATATACCAAAATTGCCGTCTGTAGCCGGTAAAAAAACCGTTCATCCATTCACGTATCGGATGGAACTTTTGTATATTTTTGTTTTTCATAACCTATCCTTAAATTTTTATTGTTTGTTTTATTATATACCATAAAAAGCTTTAGGGCAATAGGTTTTGAGGCTTGAGTGTTAACAAATTATAAATTTAACTGATTATCTGAAAAAGGTGTTGAATATAGAACAAAAGTTTGGTACAATAAAGTAAAGTATGTATTATGGCAGACTGTGAATATTTTGATGGAGCAAGACTTATTTGCTCGTTGCGGTCTGCACCCGAATTTGTAAAGTCAGAAGGGGGAGCCGTTTTTTCGGCAAAATTTATATGGAAGTATGGGATATACTCGACCGTAACGGTGAACCTACAGGCAAAACGGTCGAACGCAAACGGGTGTGCTTATCCAAGGGTGAATACCATTTGGTTGTGCATATCTGGATTTTGGGAAATGATGGCAGGGTGTTAATTCAGCGCCGAAGCTTTTCAAAACCTCTTATGCCGGGTGAATGGGCTGCGATTGGCGGCAGTGCGGTCTCGGGCGAGACGGCAGTTACTGCTGCAAAGCGTGAGCTACAGGAGGAAATGGGTATTGAGGTAGGCGAGGAAGACCTTAAGCTTATCAAGAATATGGTGCGGAAAAATTCACTCCTTAATGTGTTTTTGGTGTGCAGAACCTTGCCGGTGGCTGATTTAAAGCTGCAGGCTGAGGAGGTAAGCGAGGCTAAGTGGGTGCATCGCAACAAGCTTCGTCAAATGATTAAAAACGGTGAATTTCATAACTACGGCAGTGAATATTTTGAGGCAGTATTCGCGGCTTTTGATAAAAAATCTGCCTCAAGACGGAGAAAGAAAAGATATGAATCAAGGCGAAGAAAATAAGCAGTGTCAAATCTGCAAGGGGTATTTGTTTGAGGATGACGATGTTGTAATTTGTCCCGTTTGCGGTGCACCGCACCATAGGGATTGTTGGCAGTCGGTCGGTCACTGCGGAGTGGAAGGTGACCACGGTACCGAAAATCAGTACAACAAGGTTAAGGCAAGAGAGACTGAGCAAAAAAGCAAGGATTCTGACTCGGGTGAAATTAAAACCTGTACCTTTTGTGGACGTGAGTCGCATTCAAACGGCGGTATTTTTTGCCCCTATTGCGGTCAGGCATATTCAAACGGTCACAGTAATCCAAATCAGCACAGAGGTCCTAATGTGTTTATGGGCGGTATGCCTAATTCTGACTTTGTGTATGGCGGGCTTGACAAGGAAGCGAAAATTGAGGATGTAAAGGTTGAGCATATTGCAAAATTTGTAGGTGCTAATTCAACCAGATACCTGTCACGCTTTGCTGCATTATCCAAAAAGAAAAAAGGTTCGTGGAACTGGGCGGCATTTATTTCGCCTGCGGCTTGGTGTTTTTCGAGGAAAATGTACCTTTACGGTGTTATTTTCTTTATCGTTACACTGGCGGTCGGTATTTGCTCGTTTCCGTTTTTGGTTGAATATGACCAGCTTGTAGAGGAATCTGACACCGCCGTCAGAAGTATGTATGCAATGATTTCGGAGAATTACGATAAATTCAGCCTCATACCTATGCTTATGATGACAATAGGCGGTATGGTTGAGCTTGTTATGATGCTTCTGGTTGGTCGTTACGGGGATTGGCTATACAGAAGTCATACCTTGGAAAGCGTTAAAAGGATTACTTCGGCATCTGCGGTTGAGGATGTCGATATAAAGCTTGCCTCTTCAGGCTCGCTAAGTCTTTTGTGGGCAGTAGTAATATTGACGTTGGGTAATTATCTGCCACAATTAATTGCTACAATGCTTTGGTAAAGTAAAAAAGGAGAACAGATATGGTAAAAAAGGCTATTATTCCGGCTGCAGGTTTAGGCACAAGGGTTTTGCCTGCTTCTAAGGCAGTACCTAAGGAGATGCTCCCGATTGTTGATAAGCCGGCAATTCAGTATATTGTTGAAGAGGCGGTGCAGGCAGGTATCACTGATATTCTTATTATCACCAACCGAGGTAAGGGTGTTATTGAGGATCATTTTGACCATTCCTTTGAGCTTGAGCATTTGTTGGAGCAGCGTGGTGGCAGGGATGACGTTGTTCGTGAGTTGAAATCGGTTGCAAAAATGGCTAATATTTACTTTATCCGTCAAAAAGAAGCTAAGGGCTTGGGCCACGCGGTTTTGTGTGCAAAAAGCTTTGTGAAGGATGAGCCATTTGCCGTTTTGTACGGTGATGACGTTATTTTAAATGATGAAAAGCCGGTCATAGGACAGGTTATTGATGCGTTTGAAAAGCACGGAAAGTGTGCAGTCGGTATTAAAGAAGTAACTTGTGAGCAGATTGTCAAATACAGCTCAATGAAGATTGAAGGCATTGAAGATAACGTATACAAAATTGACGATATGATTGAAAAGCCGTCATTGGATAAGATTTTTTCAATGTATTCTATTTTAGGACGTTGCGTTTTAACTCCTGACATTTTTGATATTTTGGATGCTATTCCCAACGGCGCCGGCGGTGAGCTTCAGCTGACCGATGCTATGGCTGTCCTTGCAAGAAGTAAAGGTATGGTCGGTGTAGATTTTGACGGTGTGCGTTATGATATGGGCAATAAGTTCGGCATTTTAAAGGCGAATATTGAGGTCGGGTTAAAGCATCCCGAGGTCAAGGATGAGCTGAGAGAGTTTATTAAGAAAATCGCATTTGAAATTTGATGAGAGAGGTTGTTTTAGCTGACATGAGTTTAAATAAGCGTCAGGAAGCAGTTTATAATTATCTCAAAAAGGTTATGAGCAAGTCGTTTCCTCCGACTGTCAGAGAAATTTGTGAGGCAACCGGAATTTCATCAACCTCGTCGGTGCACGGTATACTGTCGGTATTAGAGGAAAAGGGTTATATTATAAGGGATGCCAAGTCGTCAAGAGGTATCCGACTGGTTGGAACCGAGAACACCTCAATGGTGCCGATTGTAGGCAGGGTTTCTGCCGGTGTGCCGATTTTGGCGGTCGAGCAGATTGAGGGTTATATTCCGTTTCCTGCAACCTATGAACGCTCGGAAGAGTTGTTTGCGTTGAGTGTCAAGGGCTTGAGTATGCGTGATGCCGGTATTTTGGATGGAGATATTATTATTGCCGACCGCGAGCTTGAGGCTATGGATGGTGATATTGTCGTCGCTTTAATGGAGGACGAGGCTACTGTTAAACGTTTAGTTAAAAAACGCGGTGAAAAGCCATATCTGATGCCTGAAAATCCTGATTTTGACCCGATTTATCCTGAGTATATGGAGATTTTGGGCAAGGTAGTCGGAAGCTACAGAAAGTATTAAGCGTATGAAAAAGGTATTTATTTTTACCGACGGTGCTTGCTCGGGTAACCCGGGTCCCGGCGGTTGGGGTGCGGTGCTTCGCTATAACACAACCGAGAGGGAACTTTCGGGAGGTGAGGCCGAAACTACCAACAATCGTATGGAGCTGACGGCCTGCATTAAGGCGCTGTCACTTCTCAAAGAGCCTTGTGAAGTGCAGTTAACCACTGATTCGCAGTATGTTGTTAACGGAATTACCAAGGGTTGGGCAGAAAGTTGGCGTAAAAACGGTTGGAAAAAGGCTGACAGAAAGCCGGCACTTAATTCTGATTTGTGGGAGTTACTGTTAAATCAGTGCGAGCGTCACAGTGTGACCTTCAATTGGATTAAGGGCCACGCCGGACATGAGGAAAACGAGCGATGTGATGCTTTGGCAGTCAGTGCTTATCAACAATATTTGAACAAATAAATTTTACGGTCAGTTCGCAAAATCCTGACCTTAAGCTGACGGGTTAGATTTTCGTCAGTATAAACAAAACTACGGAGGAATTTTAATGAAGAGCAAAATTGTGCTGTCACGCTTTGTTGTGACGGCTGCGTTAATTGCGGCCGCCTATGCGGTTTTAACCTATGTTTCGGCGGCACTTGGCCTGGCCTACGGCAATATACAGTTTCGATTGTCCGAAGCCTTGAATATATTAGCGGCGTTCACGCCGGCTGCAGTACCGGGTCTTATGATAGGCTGTATAATCGGCAATATTGCAAGTCCCTTTGGGCTGATTGATGTTATTGTGGGTACTATAGCCACTGGACTTTCAGCGGTTACAATAAGGCTTTTGTCTAAGGTGTGCGGTAAGCTGACACCCTACATATCGATTTTACCGCCGACAGTTTTTAACGCAGTGCTAATCGGTCTTGAAATCGTTTGGTTTTTGCCGGAAGGTGTTACTTGGGTTGGCTTTTGCTTAACGGCGTTAGAGATTGCGTTGGGTGAAATAGCGGTTTGTACGGTTTTAGGAATACCGATTTATTTTGGTGCAAAAAGGCATTTAAATGGTTTGTTATAATGATTGTAGTTAGTCGAAACGTTCTAAAGGCGTTTCGACAAGCCACTTTTCAAGTGGCTTTAGCAAAATTAAATTGCAATTTAATTTTGCACGACACTCATTTCAATGAAAAAGGACAAATTTTTATTAAAAATTTGTCGCAAAATCAAAGATTTTGTGGCGAAACAGGATTGTTTCGCCTAACCTTTTTCATTATAATAATTGAAGTTAACACTAAAGGAGGGCGGAATATGGCAGCAGTGTTGGTTGTCGGCGGCGGTGCCGCAGGACTTATGGCGGCATATTCTGCCGCCATGCTCGGTGCTGAGGTTACGGTTTTAGAGCGTAACTCAAGACCTGCAAGAAAGCTTATGATAACCGGCAAGGGCAGGTGTAATGTCACTAATAATACAGATTTGAACGGCTTGGTTAATGCGGTGACCGGTAACGGTCGGTTTATGTATTCGGCGTTTTCAAATTTTACCTCGCAAGACACTATGAGCTTCTTTGAACGTTACGGCGTGCCGCTTAAAACCGAACGCGGAAACCGTGTTTTCCCCGAAAGTGATAAGGCGGTCGATATTGTTGATGGCTTGGTGCGTGCCGTTCGTGAGGCCGGTGTCAGGATTATACAAGAGCGTGTGACCGAGCTTACGGTTGAAAACGGTGTGATTTTAGGTGTTAAGTGCGAAAGTGGACACAGTTTTACTGCTGACAGCGTGATAATAGCTACCGGCGGCTTGTCCTATCCCTTGACCGGTTCAACCGGCGACGGATACTGTCTTGCAAGGGCAAAAGGGCATACTGTGACCGAGCTTCGTCCGTCGCTGGTGCCCGTAAACGTGGCCGAGGGATGGTGCTCGGCGGCACAAGGCTTAGGACTTAAAAATATCGGCATTTCTGTTTTTAAGGGTGATTCGGCAAAGCCGGTTTATACTGATTTCGGTGAGCTTATGTTTACCCATTACGGTCTTTCGGGACCGGTGATGCTGAGTGCTTCGGCTTATATAAGGGAACCTGAGAATGGGGATTATAGGGTGGTAATCGACCTTAAGCCTGCATTGAGTGAGGAAAAGCTTGACGAACGGTTGCTCAGAGATTTTGAAGCTAATAAAAATAAGGATTTTATCAACTCCTTAGGCGAGCTTTTACCTCGAAAGCTGATTCCCGTTATTGTCAAGCTGTCTAAAATCGAGCCTGGCGCTAAAATCAACCAAGTCACACGCGAGCAACGTCAGGGCTTGGTGAGATTATTGAAGAATTTAACCTTGACGGTGACCGGTTTCCGCCCTGTTGATGAGGCAATTGTCACTAAAGGCGGTGTGTCACTTTCAGAGGTTAACCCCAAAACTATGGAGTCTAAATTAATTTCAGGACTTTATTTTGCAGGTGAGGTTTTGGATTTAGACGCCTTCACCGGCGGATTTAACCTGCAAATTGCTTTTTCAACCGGATATTCGGCCGGTGAATCGGCAGGCGGAAGATATTAAAATTAATATTAATTGGAGTTTTGTTATGTCAAAGAATACAGTTGCAATTGCCATTGACGGTCCTGCAGGTGCCGGTAAAAGCACCATTGCACGCAAATTGGCCGAGAAAACGGGTTATATTTATGTTGATACCGGTGCACTTTACCGTACCGTTGCTTTGAGTGTTTTAAAGAACGGCATTAATCCGGCTGAGGTCGGCAGGGTAATTGAGCATATCGGCACAATTTCGGTTGATATAAAGTATATCGGCGGTGAGCAAAGGGTTATATTAAACGGCGAGGATGTGTCGGATTTAATCCGCACGCCTGAGGTTTCGATGATGGCCTCTGATACTTCTGCTATCCCCGAGGTAAGGGCTTTTTTATTGGGACTGCAGAGAAAATTGGCCGAGGAGCATAACGTCGTTATGGACGGACGTGATATTGCAACGGTGGTTCTGCCTGACGCCAAGGTCAAGATTTTTTTGACCGCTTCACCCGAAATCAGGGCAAAACGCAGATATGATGAGCTGGTCTTAAAAGGCAAAGGGATTGAATTTTCGGATGTTTTGGCCGACCTCATTAAGCGTGACGAGCAGGATATGAACAGAGAGGTCGCACCGTTAAGACCGTCTGAAGAGTCGGTTATTGTCGATACTTCAGATTTGGATTTAGAGGGTGCAGTTTGTGCAATGCAAAAAGTAGTAGAAGAAAAATTAAACGGAGAAATATAAATTGAGGAAAATAGTTTTAGCCTCTACCGCAGGTTTCTGCTTCGGCGTGAACCGTGCAGTATAAATGGTAGAGGAGCTGCTTGAAAATAAAAAAAAGGTCGCAACCATGGGACCGATTATACATAATCCGCAGTTGGTTGAGGAGTTGGGTCAACGGGGAGCAAGAATTGTCGAGGGTCCGGATGATGTAAAGCCGGACGAGGTTTTGGTACTTCGCTCTCACGGTGTGGCAAGTGCCGTTACCGACCGGGCAGGTGAAATGGGACTGACTGTTGCTGATGCAACCTGTCCTTTTGTGGCAAAAATTCATAAAATTGTTGCTAAGGCAGGCGAGAAGGGCCAGACGGTTTTAATTGCCGGCGACCGAAATCATAAAGAGGTCGAGGGTATAATCGGACACTGTACGGGAGAATTTTTTGTTTTTGAAACCCTTGAAGAGTTGACTCTGTTGTCGGAAAAGTATGAGGATTTGGTAAAAAAACCGATTTGTGTCGTGTCACAAACCACTTTTAATACAGAACTTTGGAAAAAATGCGAAAAATTTTTAAAAAAAGTATATACAAATGCAATTGTTTTTGATACAATATGTAATGCTACTTCAAAAAGACAGCAAGAGGCTTACGATTTGGCGACTAAATGTGATGCCATGATTGTGGTCGGCGGAAAGCATAGCTCAAACACCTGCAAGCTGTATGATGTTTGTAAGGCACAATGTGAAAAAACTGTTCACGTTGAAACCGCTGATGAAATCAATCAATCGTTTTTTCTCGGATGTGAGCTTATTGGAGTTGTGGCCGGTGCTTCAACACCGTCCGGTATAATAAAGGAGGTTCTAAAAACCATGCAAGAATTGCAGACACCCGTACAAGGGGAAATTATCAACGATGAAATGACTTTCGAGGAGATGCTTAAGGCAACCG
This sequence comes from Clostridiaceae bacterium, assembly GCA_904501685.1. Taxonomy (GTDB): domain Bacteria; phylum Bacillota; class Clostridia; order Oscillospirales; family Acutalibacteraceae; genus UMGS172. The sequence continues at coordinate 2,558 of CAJGBX010000008.1, read as the reverse complement.
AAAGCAGTTCAAATACAGACCAGAAGGTAAAGGGCATTGTTCTCGCCGTATCTCCGACCGAGATTCAGGTTGACATTGGCAGAAAGCATACCGGCTACGTTACCGAAGCTGAGTTCTCGAACGACCCGAGTGTAAAGCTTACCGAGGCTGTAAAGGTAGGCGATGAGCTTGACCTTATTATTATGCGTACCAATGACCAGGAAGGCACTGTTATGCTTTCCAAAAAGCGTTTTGACGCTATTGCAGGTTGGGACAAGGTAGTTGCCGCAAAGGAAAGCGGTGAGGTTATCGAGTCTACCGTTGCAGATGTTGTTAAGGGCGGCGTAGTTGCCTTCTGTTATGGCATCAGAGTATTTATTCCTGCTTCTCAGGCAACCTTGTCCAGAACTGATGATTTGTCGGTCTTAAAGGGTCAGCCTATCAAGTTCCGTATCATTGAAATCGGTCAGCGCCGCAGAGTTATCGGTTCTGCACGTGTTGTTCTTCGTGAGCTCCGTTCGGCTGAGCAGGAGAAGTTCTGGGCAGAAGTAAAGGTCGGCGACCGCTTCACCGGTACCGTTAAATCCTTGACCGGCTACGGTGCATTCGTTGATTTGGGCGGAGTTGACGGTATGGTCCATATTTCCGAGCTTTCTTGGGAACGCATCAAGAATCCCAACGAGGTAGTTAGTGTTGGCGATACTCTCGAGGTTTACGTTAAGGCTATCGACGAGGAAAAGAAGAAAATTTCCTTGGGTTACAAGAAGGCTGACGAGAATCCTTGGGAAATCTTTAAGGCTAAGTACAGTGTCGGCGATGTTGTTACCGCTAAGGTTGTCAGCATGACCTCCTACGGTGCATTTGCAAAAATTATTGCAGGTGTTGACGGTCTCGTTCATATTTCACAGATTGCAGACCGCCGTATCGAGAAGCCGGCTGACGAATTGAAGGTCGGTCAGGAAATCACTGCTAAGATTATTGATATTGATCTTGACAAGAAGCGTGTAAGTCTTTCTATTCGCGCTCTTATTGAAAAGACCGAGGAATCTGCAGAGGCTCCGGCTGAGGAAGCAGCTGTTACCGAGGAGTAATTTACTTAAGTTAGATTTTTTGAGGGTAAGCGAAAACCGCCTTTTTTAACTAGCGTCGGTCTCGTTTACCCTTTTTAACAATGCCACAGCATTAAATCCTAATCCCAAAATCTGATTCGGGCTTGAATGCTTTGGCTAAATGACAGTATGAGGTGATAAAATGAGCAACTTTGCTGCCGCTCGTAAAATGATTGGAATGGCGTTGTTCAGTGCTTTTATTTGTCTGTTTGTACAGATATCATTTTATTCGTTGATTAACAGTTTTTCTACCGAGGTTGTGGCATATAAAATATACGACGTAACCCAAGTGGATGAGAGTAATCCCGAGGGGTCGTATGTTACAACCTATAATAAAGAGGATATGCCTGAGGATTTGGATACACAGAAGTTCCGTGCTTTGGCAGTTTATTCAAAAATGCCTAAGAGTGCAAAGGTAGTTGAGGTTGTTTTGAGTACCGTTTGCAGTGTAGGTATTTTGTTCTGTACGGCGGGTACTGTTTTGGCGAATACTGCCGCAAAGGACCGCGGGGCAAGTGATTTTGACGGTGCCGCTTTTGATAAGACTCGCGGCTTTAAAATCGGCTTGATTTCGGCAGTCCCCTCGGCTGTGTTTTATGTAGCAGCCATTATTCTGAGAATGTTACCACAGAATAAGGCTTCAGATTGGTTTTTCTGGGTTTACCGCTTTATCATTCTTGGCCCCGTAAAGCCTATAAATGATATCATTACAAATGTTGAAACGAGCCTGCATTCTGCTGAATGGTGGTGGGTTATCGCTTCGGGCCTTTATATCATTTTGTTTATCGGCTTTAGTGGATTGATGTACCTTATTTGCTATAACGAGGATTCTTGGGTTTCCAAGTTGCTTTATAACAGCACAAAAAAACAGACTAACGTCAGAAGGCTGGGTGGAAGATAATGGGACTCTTTGGAAAAAATTACGATACTCCCGGCAAGGGTGTATCAAAGAATGAGCCTCAGAAAAGGGGTTTCTTCCGCTTTTTTGAGCTTTATTTCCGTAACTTTTGGAAGCTGATTTCGGCACAGTTCTGGTGTGTTTTGTTAAGTCTTCCGTTGGTTACTGTCGGTTTGGGTCAGGTGGGTATGGCATATGTTTGCCGTATGGCCGCGCGCGACCGTCATAGCTTTGCTACCTCTGATTTTTTTGATGCGATTAAGAAAAACTGGAAAAAGGCCTTGCCCTTGGGCATTATCAATCTTTTAATTTTAGGTATCTTGGCGGCTAACTTTTATGTGCTTATAATTTCGTGGAAAAACAACCTGATTGGCAAGGTTTTTGCCGCTGTGATTTTCGCCACAGGAATGTTCTTTTTTACCGCCTTCAGTTTTGCAAAGTTTTATCAGTACACACTGATGATTACCTTTGATTTCAAGTTTAAAACACTGTTTAAAAACTCGTGGCTGTTTGCGACCTTAGGTATCAAGCATAACGCTATTATCGGTATCGTGTTGTCGTTTATTTATATT
>CAJGBX010000007.1 GCA_904501685.1 Clostridiaceae bacterium | reverse complement strand
TTTGGCGAAAATTATCAAAAATACAACGATAAAATTTCGGCGGCGGTTGACTCGGTTACAGGCAAAAAAATCACCTATCAGGGTAAGGTAATACTTGCCTGCTGTCACAGTATTTCGGGTGGCAAGACCGAATCGGCAGAATTGCTTTGGGGCGGCAGCTATCCTTATTTACAGCCGGTTGAATCGGCCGGAGACCTTTTAAACCCCAAATATTTAAGCGAGGTCACTATCACAAAAGAGGATTTCAAGTCAGCCTTTAAGGAGCAAAAAATAGAATTTACCGATGACACTGACGAATGGATTGCCGATATTAACCGCTCAAGCTCAGGCTACGTACTTTCCTTAAAGCTTTGCGGCACCGAGCTAAAGGGTTCAAGCTTTCGTTCTGCTCTAAAGCTTCGCAGCTCCAATTTTGATGTAGAAGTAACCGAGGACTCATTCAAGTTTTCTGTACGAGGCTACGGCCACGGAGCCGGAATGAGCCAATACGGTGCACAATATATGGCACAACAAGGCAGTACATATGAAGAAATACTTAAATGGTACTACACCGGCTGTGTTGTTGAATAAGCATTAAAAAAGCTTCCGAGTCGGAAGCTTTTTACAATTAATACTTGTTAAATTTCTGCAAGTCTAAGCTTTAATTCGGCGGCTTGACGCTTAACCTCACTCGGTGCAGGACCGCCGTAAACCGTACGGTCGCGAACACACTTTTCAAGGTCGATAGCAATGTAAACGCCGTCGTTAAACCTCTCGCAAACCTTTTTATACTCGTCCAACGGCAAATCCTCTAACGATGTGTTCAATTCAATACATCTTGCTACCAATTCACCGGTTGCCTTATAAGCATCACGGAACGGCAAGCCCTCACCCACCAGCCAATCGGCACAGTCGGTAGCGTTGATAAAGCCAAACGAGGCGGCCTTTCTCATATTAGCGGCATTAACCCTCATTGTATCGAGCATCGGAGTAAATGCCGACAGACACTTCTCTACGGTATCAACCGCATCAAAAATTGCCTCCTTATCCTCCTGCATATCCTTATTGTAAGCAAGCGGAATACCCTTCATAGCGGTAAGCAGTGCCATATTATCACCGAAAACTCTGCCCGATTTTCCGCGAACCAGCTCAGCAATATCGGGGTTCTTCTTTTGCGGCATAATGGACGAACCGGTGGAAAATGCATCGTCAAGCTCAATAAACTTAAACTCACCCGAGCACCAAAGGATAACCTCCTCAGCAAAACGGCTTAAGTGCACCATGACAATCGACAAAGCGGAAGCTAATTCAAGCACAAAATCGCGGTCACTTACACCGTCAAGGCTGTTTCTTGTCACTCCCAACATATTAAGCTTTTCGGCAACCGACTGTCTGTTCAACGGATAGGTCGTACCTGCCAAGGCACAGGAACCCAATGGTGACACATTCATTCTTTTTTTGCAGTCACCTATTCTGTCGATATCACGCATAGCCATTTCGGCATATGCCAAAAGCTGATGACCGAAAACTATAGGTTGGGCACGCTGTAAATGCGTATAGCCCGGCATAACTGTTTCACTGTATTGTTCGGCCTTTTCTGCAATAACACCCACAAGCTCTTTAAGCATTTCAACTAAGGTATCACACTCGTCACGCAAATACAGGCGAATATCCAGGGCAACCTGGTCGTTACGGCTGCGGGCAGTATGCAATCTCTTGCCGGCGTCCCCTATCCTCTTGGTCAACTCACCCTCGGTAAAGGTATGAATATCCTCAGAAACATCGTCAAACTGCAGTTTACCGCTTTCAATATCGGCCAGAATACCTTTCAGTCCCTCTACAATTTTCAAAGAATCCTCTTTAGTGATTATTTCGCACTCACCGAGCATTTCAGCGTGTGCAATCGATCCCATAATGTCCTGACGGTACATACGGCTGTCAAACGGCAATGAACGGTTAAAATCGTTAGTACGTGGGTCTAATTCCTTTTTAAAACGGCCTGTCCAAAGTTTCATAAAATCACCTTTTAAATACCACAAAGCGCAGTGAGAAAAATCTCACTGCGTTGTGAAAATCAAAAATTATTTACCAAGCTTTTTATTAAGCTTTGCCTGAACCGTAACAGGAAGTCCGAACAGGTTAATAAAGCCTGCCGAATCCTTTTGGTCATAAGCACCCTCGTCATCACCAAACGAAGCAATTTCATCATCATAAAGTGAATAGGGCGAGGTAACGCCGGCGTTAATAATATTACCCTTGTAAAGCTTAAGCTTTACGTCACCGGTGACATTTTCCTGAGTCTTATCAACGAATGCCGAAAGTGACTCACGTAACGGAGTAAACCACTGACCGAAGTATACCAACTCACCGAACTTCTGAGCAACCAGCTTCTTATAATGTGAGGTATCTCTGTCAAGGGTAATAGTTTCTAATATTTCGTGTGCCTTGTAAAGGATAGCACCGCCGGGAGTCTCATAAACACCGCGGCTCTTCATACCGACAAGACGGTTTTCAACAATATCAAGTAATCCGACACCGTTCTTACCGCCGATTTCATTCAAGGTCTCAACAATCTTGAGTCCATCCATTTCTACACCGTCAACCGAGGTCGGGATACCCTTTTCAAAATGAATAGTGACATAGGTAGGGGTTTCAGGAGCCTGCTCAGGAGAAACTCCCAACTCCAAAAAGCCTTCCTTATTATACAAAGGCTCGTTTGCGGGGTCCTCCAAATCCATTCCCTCATGGGACAAGTGCCATACGTTCTTATCCTTTGAGTAGTTAGTCTCGCGGTTGATTTTAAGAGGAATGTTGTGTGCCTCGGCATACTCAATTTCCTCCTCGCGGGACTTAATATCCCAAATTCTCCAAGGAGCAATGATTTCCATATCGGGAGCAAAAGCCTTTAAGGTAAGCTCAAAACGAACCTGGTCGTTGCCCTTACCGGTACAGCCGTGACAAATAGCATCGGCATTTTCCTTAATTGCAATCTCAGCCAAAGCCTTTGCAATGCAAGGACGTGCGTGTGAGGTGCCAAGCAGATAGCTTTCATAATCGGCGCCTGCCTTAAGGCACGGCCAGATGTAATCCTCAACATATTCCTTTTTAAGGTCTAAAACATAGAGCTTAGAAGCACCGGTTTTAATAGCCTTTTCCTCAAGACCGTCCAATTCAGTACCCTGACCGACGTCACCCGAAACGGCAACAACCTCACAGTTATTGTAGTTTTCCTTTAACCAAGGAATGATAATAGAAGTATCAAGTCCGCCTGAATAGGCAAGAACAACCTTTTTAATTTCCTTTTTCATAAAGCTTCAATCCTCCAAGAAAATTTATTCATTGCATACATTATACACTTAAATTTTGAAAAAGCAAGTCTTTTTTCAAGATTTTTTGCATAATTTTTTATATTTATGCAAAATTTATGTATATTTATTAATTTTTGTGCATATTTGAAATAAAATCAGTAACCTTGTACATAAGGAAGTATTGAACAAAGCGGTCCGCCAAAATCTGCGGACCGCTTTTCTCTATCATATAAATTTTTATTCAATAACCTTAATCCAACCCTCGGGGGATTCAAGTCTGCCCATTTGAATACCGGTTAAGGTATCATAAAGCTTCTTGGTTACGGGGCCCATTTCGGTCATACCTGCAGGGAAGCAAATCTCCTTACCGTGGTCAACAACCTTACCGACCGGAGAAATAACTGCGGCAGTACCGCAAAGTCCGCATTCTGCAAAATTGCCGAGCTCGCTCACTTTAACCGGACGCTCCTCAACCTCTAAACCTAAATAATCCTTGGCAACAACCATTAAAGAACGACGGGTAATCGAAGGCAAAATGGTATTCGACTTCGGCGTAACAACCTTTTTGTCCTTAGTTACCAAAATAATGTTTGCGCCGCCGGTTTCCTCAATATAAGTACGGGTAGCCGAATCAACATACATATTCTCGTCAAAACCCTGCTCGTGAGCGTCAACAATATTATAAAGGCTCATTGCATAGTTAAGACCTGCCTTAATATGACCGGTACCCATAGGAGCAGCACGGTCAAGGTCACTGATTCTCAAGGTAAGCGGCTTAACACCGCCCTTGAAGTAAGGACCGACCGGTGTAGCAAAAATTCTGAACTGATACTCGGTAGCAGGCTTTACGCCGATAACAGCGTTACTGCCGAACATATAAGGACGTAAATACAAGGTTGCACCCGAGCCGTAAGGCGGAACAAAATCCTTATTTGCTGCAACCACCTTTTCAACAGCCTCAACAAACTTATCTACGGGGAATACAGGCATTTTAAGTCTTTCGCAGGACTCAGCCATACGCTGTGCGTTAAGGTCGGGACGGAAACAAACAATCTTACCGTCCTCGGTAGTGTAGGCCTTTAAGCCCTCAAAACAGGTCTGTGCATACTGCAAAACACCTGCACACTCATTAATAACGATATTCTCGTCGGTAATAAGCTCCCCTTCGTCCCACTTACCATCCTTAAAATTAGCGACAAAGCGGTAGTCGGTCTTAACATAACCGAAACCGAGCTCGCCCCATTTGATATCCTTTTTTGCCATTCTAAAATCCTCCTAAAATACGCGTAACATTAAAATATCACGTTGCATTCAAATAAATTACATTAAATTGTAGCACTAATTATGTTTTAAGTCAACATTTTAAACAAAATAATTTCAGCACCAATGCAACAAACCCTTGAAAAACCGAAGCATATATGGTAACATATATAGGTTTAAAATAGGTTAGTAGTATTAAAATTTATACTTTAAAAGAGGTAACGTTAAATGCCCGATATTAAAAATGAAATTTTGCGTAGACGCACCTTTGCAATTATCTCGCACCCTGACGCCGGTAAAACCACCTTGACCGAGAAGCTTTTGCTTTACGGAAGAGCTATTCAGTCCGCAGGCTCGGTTAAAGGCAAGCAAAACGACAAGCACGCCGTTTCCGACTGGATGGAAATTGAAAAAAAGCGTGGTATTTCCATTACCTCGTCCGTTTTACAGTTTGAATACGAGGGCTATTGCATCAACATTCTTGATACGCCCGGACATCAGGACTTCTCGGAGGATACCTACCGTACCCTGACTGCCGCCGACAGTGTTGTTATGGTTATTGACGCCGCAAAAGGTATCGAGCCGCAGACCCGTAAGCTTTTCAAGGTCTGTGCAATGCGACATATTCCGATTTTTACATTTATAAATAAAATGGACCGTGAGGCACGTGACCCGTTTGAACTATTAGACCAGCTCGAAAAGGAATTCGGCATCGGCACCTATCCTATGAATTGGCCAATCGGCTGCGGATGTGATTTTAAAGGTGTTTACGACCGTAATGAGCACCAGATTCTCACCTTTTCGGAATTTCACGGCGGAAGCAACCGTATTGAAGCAATTCATTGTGACATTACCGATACCCAGAAGCTTGACGAGCTTATCGGCGAATATTCGCGTGCGGATTTAGTCGACCAGGTTGAATTACTTGACGGTGCAAGCTTCGACTTTGATTTGGAACAGGTCCGTTGCGGTAAATTAACACCGGTTTTCTTCGGCTCAGCCTTAAACAACTTCGGTATTGAGCCTTTTTTGGAAAACTTTTTAAGAATGACCACAACACCGTTAAGCTATCGCTCGGGTGAGGATTTTATCGACCCTTCTTGTGAACAATTTTCGGCATTTGTATTTAAAATTCAGGCCAATATGAATAAAGCTCACCGCGACCGAATTGCCTTTATGCGTATTTGCTCGGGTAAGTTTGAGCGTTCCAAGGAATACTTCCACGTTCAGGCAGGAAAACCGATTAAGCTTTCACGTCCCCAGCAAATGATGGCGGAAGAACGTGAGGTTATTGATGAGGCTTACGCCGGTGACATTATCGGTGTATTTGACCCCGGTGTGTTCTCTATCGGTGACACTATTTGCGAAAAGGGAATGAAGGTCCAATATGCCGGCATACCCACCTTTGCACCGGAGCATTTTGCCATTGTCGAGCAGATTGATTCGCTGAAAAGAAAGCAGTTCCAAAAGGGCATTACACAGATAGCCCAAGAGGGTGCAATTCAAATGTTTTTCCTGCCCGGTACCGGCTTAGAGCGTGTTTACGTCGGTGTTGTCGGTATGTTACAGTTCGATGTTTTGCAGTTCAGAATGGAATCGGAATACGGTGTAAAATACAGCCGTACCGATACCCCTCACTGCCTCGTACGTTTTATTGAGGGGGAGGTTGACCCCAAGACCTTGAACTTAATGCAGGCTACCAAATGGGTTCAGGATTCTAAGGGAAGAAATTTACTTTTATTCACTGCCGACTATGAAATCAACTGGGCACTCGACAAAAACCCCGGACTTGTTTTAAAGGAATTCAGCCAAATGCAGGAAATACAGTAGGTTACAAAGAATAATTGATAAATCATTCAGAAAGGTATTGACTTTAGCGTGCTAATGTGATAGATTATTAAAGTGCTAATTTCAAGCCCTTGGAGGGGATAACTATGGCTATAAATGAATCTCTGTTAAAAAGTGAAGAAAAAGCCGTATTCAGCCTGCGCTCGCTTTACAGTCGGCATGGCTACAGTCAATTTAAAATGAACAAGTTTGAGGAATACGACCTTTATGTTAAAAATAAGGATTTTTTAGTATCCGACGGAATTATCACCTTTACCGATACCAACGGACACTTAAAGGCCCTAAAGCCCGACGTTACCCTTTCGATTATAAACAATTCCAAGGATTCCTTAGGTGTGCAGAAGCTATATTATAATGAAAACGTCTACCGTATTTCAGGCAGTACCCACACCTATAAGGAAATTATGCAGGCAGGTCTTGAGTGTATTGGCCAAATAGGCAATTTGGAGGTTTGCGAGGTTTTAATGCTTGCCGCAAAGAGCCTTGAAACCATTGACAGCTACTGCTGCCTGGAGCTTTCGCACGTAGGATTGATCGAAGCCGCATTCGACGAATTACAGTTACCCTTGAAATTGCGTAAGGATGTACTAACCTGCATCAGCCGTAAAAACAGTGATGACCTCAAGGTGCTTTGCTCCAACAACGGCTTATCCTTAGAGGTAGCCCGAAGACTTTCGGTATTTACCGCAAGCTACTCCGATTATGATTTGGCAATTAATGCCGTTTGCGATACCTTTGTTTCGCCTACTGCAAATGCGGTTGCAAAGGAATTCAAAGCTTTGATTGAAGCTTTGAAAGGCCTTACCGATACTAAGGTCATTGTTGATTTTTCGGCGGTCGGCGGTATGAGCTATTACAGCGGTGTTGTTTTCAGAGGATATATAAACAACATTCCCGACAGTGTGCTTTCAGGCGGACAGTACGATAAGCTGATGCAAAAGCTTAACCGCACCGACAAGGCAATCGGCTTTGCGGTTTACCTTGATAATCTACAGCTTCTTGACCGCAACGAAAGACCCTATGATGTAGACGTAGTATTGGTTTGCGGTGACGATTTTAAGACCGCATTACAAAAGTCGGAGGAGCTATCCCGCAACGGTACAACCGTTTACACCTGCAAGGCAGTTCCCGAAAATTTGCGCTACCGCGAAAAAATTACCCTTTAAAGAAGTGATTTTAAAATGAAGATTATAAATGTTGCCTTGCCGAAGGGAAGACTCGGCGAAAAGGTATATGATATGTTCGAAAAAGGCGGTTACCCCTGCCCTTCGATAAAGGAGCCTAACCGCAAGCTGATATTTGAAAATAATGAGGTTGGCGTGCGTTACTTCTGGGTAAAGCCCTCTGACGTTGCAATTTATGTTGAACGAGGTGCAGCCGACATCGGTGTTGCAGGTAAGGACATTCTTTTGGAATATAACCCCGATGTTTATGAGCTATTGGATTTAAAGCTCGGTAAATGCCGTATGGCAGTCGCCGCCAAAAAGGATTTCAGGGACGACCGCACCAAAACCTTGCGTGTTGCAACCAAGTTTACCAACATTGCAAGCTCATACTACGCTTCAAAATGCCGTGACATTGATATAATTCACCTCAACGGTTCAATCGAAATCGCGCCGATTTTAGGACTTTCAGACGTTATTGTCGATATTGTTGAAACCGGCAAAACCTTATTGGAAAACGATTTACAGCCGTTCGAAACAATACTTCCGATAAGCGCCCGCTTAATTGCCAATAAATCAAGCTATAAGTTTAAAACAGAGGAAATTGAAAACGTCCGCAAGGGACTTTCAAGGCAGGTAGAAAGCAATGATTAAAATTTTAAAATACGGTGAGGTCTTAAATTCCGAGATATTTAACCGCGGTACCGCCTCAACCGATGTTTCGGGAATTGTTGCCGATATTATTGAAAATGTTAAAGCAAACGGCGATAAAGCACTTTTTGAATACTGTGAAAAATTTGATAAAGCAAAGCTATCATCTTTGGAAGTCACCGAAGCAGAAATCGATGAGGCCTTTAACTCGGTCGAGCCAAAGTTTTTGGAAATTATTCAAAAGGCCGCCGAAAATATCCGCAACTTCCATTCAAAGCAGGTTAGAAACAGCTTTATTATTTCAGAGCAGGACGGCATTGTGACCGGACAAAAGGTAACGCCTATTGAAAAGGTAGGTCTTTACGTTCCGGGCGGCACTGCCGCTTATCCGTCTACCGTTTTGATGGACTCTATCCCTGCTAAAATTGCAGGATGCAAGGAAATTTGCATTACGACACCTCCTTCGGCCGACGGTAAGGTTAACCCTGTTATTTTAGCCGCCGCAAAAATTGCCGGTGTTGACCGTATTTTTAAGGTCGGCGGCGCTCAGGCCGTTGCCGCATTGAGCTATGGCACCGAAACCGTACCTAAGGTTGATAAAATAGTCGGTCCCGGTAACGCTTTTGTTGCCGAGGCTAAACGTCAGGTTTTCGGAATGGTTTCGATCGATATGATTGCAGGTCCGAGCGAAATATTGGTAGTCGCAGACTCTACCTGCAACCCCGAGTTTGTCGCCGCAGACCTGTTAAGCCAAGCTGAGCACGACAAAATGGCAAGTGCCGTTTTGGTTTGCGACAGTATGGATTTGGCAAATGCGGTAAGTGACGCTTTAGAAAGACAAATTCCTAAGCTATTACGTTCTGAAATCGCAAGAGCTTCTATTGACAACAACGGCAAAATAATTGTGGCCGATGATTTGTTAAAGGCTATAGACATTGCCAATGAAATTGCACCCGAGCATTTGGAATTATGTATGGATAACCCGTTTGACTATCTCGATAAGGTCAAGCACGCAGGCAGTATTTTTATGGGCAAATACTGTCCCGAGGCACTTGGGGACTATTATGCAGGCCCCAACCATACCCTGCCAACCAGCGGTACTGCAAGATTTTCAAGTCCCTTGTCGGTGGACGATTTTGTGAAGAAAACACAGTACACCTACTATACTCGTGACGCATTAAGCAGGGTCTATGACGAGGTCGCCTTTTTTGCCGAAAAGGAGGGCCTGACCGCCCACGCAAAAAGTGCTACCATTCGATTTGAGGAAGAGAAATGAGTAGATTTTTAAAACAGCAGTACCTGTCTCTTGAGGCTTACACGCCCGGTGAGCAACCAAGGGATAAGCAGTATATTAAGCTTAATACCAATGAATCTCCGTTTCCGCCCAGTGAAGCCGTAATAAATGCGGTTAACGCTGACGAGGTTCGTGATTTACGTCTTTATTCCGACCCCGAGTGTAAGGCACTCAAAACCGCCTTAGCAGAGCTTTATGAGGTAAGCCCCAATAACATTTACCTTTCAAACGGCTCAGATGATATTTTAAATTTCAGCTTTATGGCGTTCAGCGAAAACGGTGTTGTTTTCCCTGAAATCAGCTACGGCTTTTACAAGGTTTTTGCTGAGCTGCACAACGTCAGCTACACTGCTATTCCTTTAAAAGATGATTTTTCAATTGACCCTGCTGATTACAATGTCAACGGCCGGCTGATTGTCATTGCCAATCCCAATGCACCGACGGGACTTTGCCTTGATTTAGGCCAAATTGAGGGTATACTTAAAGCTAATCCCGACAGTGTTGTGCTGATTGACGAAGCGTATATCGACTTTGGCGGTGAATCCTGCTTTAAACTAACCAAGCAATATAAAAATCTATTGGTTGTGGGTACGTTTTCCAAATCCCGCAGTATGGCAGGTGCAAGACTCGGTTTTGCCATTGCCGATGAGGAATTGATTTCCGATTTAGAAAGAATTAAATACTCCACCAATCCCTATAATATCAACCGCTTGACGCTTGCCGCCGGCACCGCCGCTGTTAAGGACAACGGTTATTATATGGATAACTGCAGGAAAATAATCCAAAACCGCGAATATACGACCCTTGAATTAGAAAAATTGGGCTTTTTCGTTTTGCCGTCCAAGGCAAATTTTGTATTCGCAAAATCAGAAAAAATCGGCGGAGAGGAGCTTTATTTAAAGCTCAAAGCAAACGGAATTTTAGTAAGACACTTTAAAACAGAAAAAATTAAAGACTTCAACCGAATCACCATAGGCTCTAAGGAGGAAATGGAAAAATTCATTGAAGTCACAACCAAAATATTGGAGGGAACGCTATGAGAACTGCCTCTATAAACCGTAAAACCAACGAAACCGATATTACATTAACATTAACTCTTGACGGCAGTGGAAAATCCACTGTTAACACCGGCTGCGGATTTTTAGACCATATGCTGACCTTGTTTTCAAAGCACGCCCGATTTGACCTTCTGGTTAAATGTGCCGGCGACACCGAGGTTGACTTTCATCACACCGCCGAGGATATCGGTATTGTTTTAGGTCAAGCATTTAAAGAGGCCTTAGGTGACAAAAAAGGGATTGTCCGTTACGGCAGCTGCATTTTGCCTATGGACGAGGCTCTTGTTATGTCGGCCGTTGATATTTCAGGCAGAAGTTATTTAAAGTGTAGCTTTGAGGATCTTACCGAAAAGGTCGGTGACTTTGACACCGAGCTTGTTGAGGAGTTTTTCTATGCCTTTTGCCGTCAGGCAGAGCTGACCTTGCACATTCGTCAGCTTGACGGCAGTAACACACACCATATTTTAGAGGGTGCGTTTAAGTCGGTTGCAAGGTCGCTTCGTGCAGCCGTAAAAATTGACGAGGATTTTAAGGACGAAATTCCGTCCACAAAGGGTGTTTTGTAAATGACAGCAGTTGTTGATTACGGAGTGGGAAATCTTTTCTCGCTCTGTTCCTCTTTGAAGGCTATCGGTGCCGAGGCTACGGTTACCGGTGACCCCGAGGTGATAAAAAAGGCCGACCGGATTATTTTGCCGGGCGTAGGCGCATTTGAGGATGCTGCAAAAAAGCTTCGTGATTCAGGGATTGACAGTGTTATAATCGAACAGGCAAAGGCAGGCGTTCCGCTTATGGGTATCTGCCTTGGTATGCAGCTGCTTTTTGAGGAAAGCTACGAATACGGCCGGCATATTGGCTTGGGACTTATTCAGGGTAAGGTTGTCGGAATGAAGGACAGAATTCCCGAAGAATTAGACATTCCTCATATGGGCTGGAATGCCTTGAAGTTCCACAAAGCCTCACCTTTATTTAAGTATATAAATGAAGGTGACTGTGTCTACTTTGTTCACTCCTATTTTGCCGACCAATGTGAGGGTTCGCTCATAGCCTCGGCCGAATACGGGATAGATTTAACCGCCGCAGTACAAGAGAATAATGTTTTCGGCTGTCAGTTCCACCCCGAAAAAAGCGGCGAGGTCGGTTTGAAAATTCTTAAAGCATTCTGTGAGGAGGGTAAAAAATGATTATCTTCCCTGCCATTGATATAATTGGCGGCAAAGCCGTTCGCCTCTTTAAGGGTGACTATGACAAAATGACGGTTTATAACGACGACCCTTTAGCCGTTGCACTTGATTTCAAGGCAAAAGGTGCCACCCACATTCATTTGGTTGATTTAGAGGGTGCAAAGCATGGAAACACACCAAATATTGACACCGTCAAAAGGATAGTAGACACAACCGACCTTTTGGCAGAAATCGGCGGCGGCATCCGTGATATAAAAACGGTCGAAAAATACCTGTCGGTCGGTGTAGAGCGTGTAATTTTAGGCACTGCAGCCGTAAATGACGAGGTATTTTTAAAGGAAGCCGTTAAAAATTACGGTGACAAAATTGCCGTCGGTGTTGATATTAAGGACGGTTTTGTTGCCATAAAAGGTTGGCTTGAAAAATCGCAGTACCTAGGACTTGAGTTCGTCCAAAAAATGCAAGACTTGGGTGTTAAAAACATCATCTGCACCGACATTTCCAAGGACGGCGCAATGAAAGGCACTAATTTAGAACTTTACCGTGAGCTAAGTAATAAATTCTCTGTAAATATCATTGCCTCAGGCGGTGTTTCAAGCCTTGAAGATGTAAAGGAATTACGCAAAATGGATATCTACGGCGCAATTATCGGCAAGGCTTATTACACCGGTGCTGTTGACTTAGCCGAAGCAATCGAGGTGGCAAAATGATTACAAAACGTATTATCCCCTGCCTCGACGTTAAAAACGGTCGAGTGGTTAAGGGTGTGAATTTTGAGGGTCTTAACGATGTTTCCGACCCCGTCAGCTTAGCAAAATATTACAGTGACAACGGTGCCGACGAGTTGGTTTTTTATGATATTACCGCTTCATTTGAGGGCAGGCAGCTATTTACTGAAATTTTAACCGAGGTTGCCTCTAAAATATTTATCCCCTTGACCGTCGGCGGAGGAATAAACACCCTTGAGGATTTTGACAGGGTATTAAAATGCGGCGCAGATAAAGTCAGCGTTAACTCGGGTGCGATTAAAAACCCCGATTTGATTGAGGCTGCTGCAAAAAAATACGGTGACCAGTGTGTTGTTTTGTCGGCTGATATAAAAAGAGTTGACGGAAAATTCACCGTTTTCTCCAAAGGCGGACGTGAAAACACCGGAATGGAAGCAATAGAGTGTATCAAACGTTGTGTTAATAACGGTGCGGGCGAGGTTGTTGTAAACTCAATCGACACCGACGGTGTAAAGCAGGGCTTTGACCTTCAAATGCTGGAGGCTGTGTGTAATGCCGTAAAAGTACCTGTGATTGCCTCGGGAGGAGCCGGTAATATTAACCATTTTACCGAGCTTTTCAATCATGTGCCGAGAGTGTCGGCAGGCTTGGCGGCTTCAATTTTCCACTTCGGTGAGGTTAAAATTTCCGACCTTAAGAACACACTCTCAAGCAATAATATTACAGTGAGGAAATAAAAATGAAAGTTAATTTTAATATTGAAAATTTAAAGTTTGACGAAAAGGGCCTGATTCCTGCAATTGTGGTCGATTCTTTTTCTAAAAAGGTTTTGACCTTGGCCTATATGAACAAGGAAAGCCTTAAAATTTCTATGGAAAAGGGTCTCACCTGCTTTTACAGCCGTTCACGTCAGGAATTATGGCTTAAGGGTGAAACAAGTAAAAATTATCAGCATATTGTGTCGATTACTGCCGACTGTGACCGTGACGCCTTAACAGTTGTAGTCGAAAAGGACGGTCCTGCCTGCCATAAGGGTACCGATTCCTGCTTTACCGAGACTGTTTGGCAGTCCGAGGATAAGCACGAATTTTCTATGGACGGACTTTATGAACTTTTAGTAGGCAGAAAAACCGAAATGCCCGATAACTCTTACACCACCTACCTTTTCTCAAAGGGGTTGGATAAAATCCTCAAAAAGGTCGGCGAGGAGTGTACAGAGGTTATAATTGCCGCTAAGGACCAGGATAAAAAGGAAACTGTTTATGAAATTGCCGATTTAGCATACCACGTAATGGTTCTTATGGTTGAAAACGGTATTTCGGTTGATGATGTACGCCGCGAATTAGCCTCCAGACACATTATCGACCACAAGGTCAAGCAGGAGAAAATGGCAAGTGACAACGATTGATTTGCACACACATACTGCACTTTGTGACGGTAATGATTCGCCTGCCGATTTAGTAGCCGAGGCCTATCGACGTGGCTTTGACGCAATAGGTATTTCAGGACATTCGTACGTCGATTTCGATACCTGCTGTATGACGCTTGAGGGCACTTTGCAGTATCGCGCCGAAATAAACGCCTTAAAGCAACAGTACAAGGGTAAAATGGATGTTTTTCTAGGGTTGGAGCAGGACTATTATTCTCCAAAATACGACGAAGGATATGACTATATAATCGGCTCGGTGCATTATATTTATAAAGACGGCGAGTATATTTCGGTTGACCTTAATCCAGATAGATTACAGAAAATAATTGCTCGTGATTTTGGCGGTTTTGACTGCTTTGCCGAGGAATACTACAGACTTTTAAGTGATGTTGTAAACAAAACAAACTGTGATATTATCGGACATTTTGATTTAATTACCAAGTTTATCGAAACTCATCCTCACACCTTGACCGACCGTTACAAAAAAACGGCACTTGCTTGTGTAAAATCACTCATCCCGCACGGCAAGCCGTTTGAAATCAACGTCGGTGCTATGACACGCGGCTACCGTACCTCTCCCTACCCTGAGGATTTTATTTTAAAGGAAATATGTCGGTTGGGAGGCAAAATCGTCATAAACGGTGACTGCCATAATAAAAATAACCTTGGTGACTTTTTCGATGCTGCTGTAAAACACGCTAAAAAGTGCGGCTTTACCGAACGGCTTATTTTGACAACCGACGGCTTTAAGTCGGAAAAATTATAAATTTATATAGCGTTAAGCCGCTCTGTTGAGCGGCTTTCTTTTTGCTTTACAAAACGGTTAAAATAATGTATAATAATTATTGTAACTACCAAATGAAACGAGGATTTATATATGGAATTTGGAACTAACGGTGCTACCGACGGCTTTTTGTTGGTTAAAACAGCCGACCGAAAGGTCACTGCCAAGGGTATGCCCTATTTAGACCTTAACTTAAGTGATAAAACCGGCGAAATCAATGCAAAACTTTGGGACTACCACGAGGAAGTTCAGGGTGTTTTTGAGCCGGGCACTATTGTGAAAATTCGGGGTACTGTGGCACCCTACAACGGTGTTGACCAGCTAAGAATAGAAAAAATCCGTAAGGCTATCCCTGCCGACGGTGTTGACCCTTCTGATTTTGTGCCCTCATCCGATGTCAGCGGTGAGCAGTTGTTTTCGGAATTAATGCTCATAGCCGAAGATTTTGAAAATGCCGAAATCAAGAAAATAGTTATTGCAATTTACAACGAATATAAGGAAAAGCTGGTATTCTGGCCGGCGGCCTTCAGACTTCATCACGCTATCAGGGGTGGACTGCTTTACCACACCTTGTCAATTGTGCGTTTGGCTCAAAGCGTTGCCAAAATTTACCCCTCAGTCAACAAGGATTTACTGATTGCCGGTGCAATGCTCCACGATATTGCCAAAACCGATGAGTTTGTCGTGAACGAGGTCGGTACTGCAAGCGGTTATTCATTAGAGGGCAATTTGGTCGGACACTTGGCAAAGGGTGCTATGATAATCGGCAGTTTTGCCGAAAAGTTAAGTATCTCAGAAGAAACCAAGCTGTTATTACAGCATATGGTGCTATCGCACCATGGCGAACCGGAGTTCGGTGCCGCTGTAAAGCCGATGTTTTTAGAAGCCGAGCTTTTAAGCGAGCTTGACTTGATGGATGCCAGAGTTTACGAGCTGACCGAGGCTATCGGAAATGTAAATACCGGCGAATACACCAACAAAATGTGGGCTCTTGACAACCGCAAGTTCTATAACCACGGTCTGAACGAGGTCAACACGAAAGCAAAATTACTGTAATTACATAAAAACCGCAGTACAAGAAAGTACTGCGGTTTTGTTATAATCAAATATTAAGGTGGCCTTCTTCAAGCATTTTTTGTGCCGCCAGCATAATACCGACCTTCGCACTGTGGAAATTAAGACCCCCTTGAAGCCAA
Source organism: Clostridiaceae bacterium (assembly GCA_904501685.1). Taxonomy (GTDB): domain Bacteria; phylum Bacillota; class Clostridia; order Oscillospirales; family Acutalibacteraceae; genus UMGS172. Next base: position 9,606 of record CAJGBX010000007.1, on the reverse strand, counting down.
ACGGCAAACGGCTCACGCAAGGGAGCATCGGCAGAAAGCTCAATTGAAGCACCCAAGGTGAATGTACCGGCCGCCATAATGACCTGACTGTCGTAGCCCGGCATATCATCCGGCTCGGGACTTGCAAACGAGTCAATAGGCGAACCGCTTTGAATACCCTTGCAAAAAGCAATCAGTCTTTCGGGGGTGCCTGCAATAACCGACTGAATTATATCGGCTCTTTTTTCATGTGACGAGGGTGTAACGCCAAAGCCCAACTCCTCAAACAGGGCCGAAGTAAATACGGCAGTTTTGAGTGCTTCACCTACAACGTGAGGTGACGAAAACAGTCCCATAAACAGCTCTCTTGTATGTCCTAGAGTTGCACCGACCTCTAATCCGACACCGGGGCATGTCAATCTATAGCCGCATTTTTCAACCAAATCCTTACGTCCTGCAATATATCCGCCCGTAGGTGCAATTCCGCCGCCGGGGTTCTTGATTAAAGAGCCTGCCATAATATCGGCTCCAACCTCTAAAGGCTCCTTACATTCTACAAATTCGCCGTAGCAGTTGTCAACCATTACAACCGTCTCAGGCGATATTTTTTTGACCAATTTCGCAAGCTCACCGATTTTTTCGACCGACAAACTAGGTCTCAGACTATAACCGCGTGACCGCTGAATATACGCTACTGCATACTTTTTAGACCTCAATGCGGCCTCAATGCCCTCAATATCAGGTGTGCCGTCGGACTTTAAATCAACTTGGTCATAATTAACACGGAAATCCCTTAATGAGCCGTCAACGTGGCCGTCTATTCCCAAAACACCGATAAGCGTATCGTAAGGGCGTCCGGTAAGACAAAGCATATTGTCATTTGGGCGTAAAATACCAAATAGCATAACAGCCAGGGTATGTGTTCCCGAGGCAAAGCTATGACGGAAAATCGAGCTTTCAGCACCTACGCAATCGGCAAAAACCTGCTCTAAAACTTCACGTCCTCGGTCGTTATAGCCGTAGCCTGTGCTGGCTGCAAAATGCGACTCGGCAACACCGTTTTTGATAAAAGCCGCCAACACCTTTTGCTGATTATATTCAGTCACCTTATCAATATCGCAAAAATCCTTTTCTATGCCCTGCAGTGCCCTTTCGGATACCTGCTTTAGCCTACTGTCAATTTTAAAAAAATCCATTATAACTATCTCCTAAAATTTTAATACTGCAACGGTACCGCAGTGCTTAAAATTTAAATTTTCATAAAATCCTCCTGCGTTCACAGTCGAAGCTATGATTTTACATTGAGGAAACTTTATTAAAATATTATGTATAAGACCCAATAATGCGGTTTTACCCAAACCCTTACCGCGGCAGGCCTTATCAACCGCAACACCGGTTACAAGAGCATAGCTTCGGTCAACGAAGCCTGCAACAGCAGTAACATTTTGTTCTAAAAAATACTCGGCTGAATTATGATTAAACCGAGAGCAAAAATCAGTATACCAAAATTCAAACGGCGGCAGCTTTATATCACCGTCAGCTCCCTTTTCAAGAGCATGATATACCTTTTCGATACTATCGTGACCGTTATTATAAGTAAAACCGGTCGGCATACCACCTTGATATTCATATAAATCGGCTTTTTTCAGGTCTTTTGTATTAAACTTTTCGCCAACCGTACCTTCACAAAACACAACCGCACCGCAAAACGAAAAATAACTGCTAAGCTCCTCATAATCGGCATTTTCATTTGAAATTAACGTAAAAGATCCGTCCATTCCACCAAAAACCGCCGTCACACTGCCATCAACCGTTTGACTGAATAAATCTACACCTACTGTTTTACGGTAGGTGTTAAGCAGTGCGTTAATTCGTGAAGTGAAAACACTTTCTTTAAAAATTTCGGGTATACTGTCAATCCGCCGAATCAATTCATTTCACCCGAGGCAAACGCCTCTATCAACGCTTTTGTCAAATCACGCACCGACTTAATATCCTCAAGTGATGCTGCCGACGAGGCAGAATGAATATATCTGCAGGGTACCGACACTGCAACCGTCCTTATGCCGCTTCGTGACTGATGTATTCCTGCGGCATTGTTACCGCCGGCAACATAGGACTTGACCTGTGCCTTTATACCATTTTTCTTGGCCAGTGCAAGTGATTTTTCAAACAAGCTTTTGTCATACAAGGTGCCTCTGTCCATAAACGAAAGTACGGCGCCGTCACCCACCGAACAGACCTTTTTATCATCATTGACACCGGCAATATCAGCAGCAGTTGTAGACTCAACAACAATTGCAAAATCAGGGTCGATTGCATAGGCAACCGCTTTAGCCCCTGCGCCGACCTCTTCGTTTACCGAAAAGGAGGCATAAAAGTCATATTTCGGCTTAGAATTAATAATATCGAGAATTGCCCAACAGCCTGCCCTGTCATCAATTGCCTTTGATAAAATAAGGTCACCCATATTCTCATACGGTTCACCGAACACGGCACAGTCACCAACCGAAACATAAGTCTCAGCCTCAGACCTTGAATCGGCACCGATATCAATATACAATGCATCCTCATCCGGCATTTTCTCCTTTTCGGCAGAGGATAGCATATGCACCGGTTTCATACTTATAACACCCTTGACCCCGTTCAAAAACTCAACCCTACGTCCAAGCATTACGGCAGTGTTTATACCGCCTAAAGTAGTAAATTTGAGCATACCGTCGGCCATAATATGGGTCACAATAAAGCCGACCTCATCCATATGAGCATCAACCATTATTCTTTTATCGGACCTGTTTTCACCCTTAACAAATGCGATTACATTACCTAAAGCATCGACCGTAACCTCTGCCTTGTCACCTATTTTTTCAATAATATAATCCCTTACGGCAATCTCACGGCCACTGGGTGCCTTTATTTCACAAAGGTGTTTTAAAGCTTCCATCATTTCACCTCCAAGGTCAAAACGAAGCTTGCCAGAATTTCGGCAACCGAGCTAATATCCTTCACATCAACCACCTCAACCGGTGTATGCATATTACGAATCGGAATTGACAGAAGTCCTGTCAGTACTCCGCACCTTGTTTCGACAATTTTATCGGCATTTGTGGAGGTTTTGCCACCCATAACCTCAAGCTGATACTTGATTTCTTTATTTTCTGCGGCCGCTTTAAGCATTTCGGTCACGGTATGTGATAAAACGGGCGAAATACCAATCATAGCACCGTCACCCAAGGTGCCGGTTTTATCGGCAGCAATATCGGGTGCATTACCGAAGCTTACATCAACCGCTACGGCTAAATCAGGTGAAATATCAAAGCTCTGTGTTTTAGCACCCATGCCGCCTATTTCCTCGGCGTCACTTAACAAAAACACTACGTTACAAGGTAACTCCTTGCCCGATAACAGCTCAGCACATTTAATCAATGCCACACAGCCTGCTCGGTCGTCAATTGATTTTGCGGTCACCTTGTCCCCTGCCAATTCGGAAAATTCAGTCGAAAAGACCACCCTGTCCCCGACCGAGACCACATCACTCAGCTTAACCCCTAAACCGGTATCAATATACATATCCTCGATTTTCAAAACCGAATCCGATTTGCCTAAATGCGGCGGTGTACTGCAAAACACACCCCTGATAGGCTCCTTACCGTAAACTGTAACACGCATACCGGCCAACATTCGTGAGTCAATACCACCGGCAGACTGAACCTTTAAAAAACCGTCCTTAACCGCAGTAACAACCATACCGATTTGGTCAATATGAGCATCCAAAAGTACAGTATAATCGGTATTGCCCTTAATTTCGCCGATAAGATTATTACCCTTACGGCGAACGGTACAGTATTTCGAGAGGAAGACCCCGGCAGTATCTAAAGCACTTCCAACTGAACCGACAAAGTCCGCCTCACATAATTTTTTCAAAATTTCCTTAATACTCTGCATATTTTCTCCAATTACAGATTGTTTACCAATTCCTTAAAATGCTTGCCTCGGGCAACAAAATTAGGGTATGCGTCAAAGCTTGCGCAGGCAGGACTCAACGCTACGATATCACCTGAAACTGCCATTTCGTGAGCCACCATAACAGCCTCCTTCAAATCCTTAACACGAACGATTTTAGGATGACCCTCGCGGTAGTTTTCGTCGGATTTAACAGCCTTTTCAATTTTATCAGCAGTCGGTCCGTTTAAAAGCAGTAGCTTTACCTTTTCAATGATGTAAGGTGCCATGGGCTCAAACGGAATATGCTTATCATAACCGCCTGCAAGCAAAATAATCTTATCCTGGAACGCCTTTAAGCAGGCAATAGTTCTTGTGGGACTAGAGGCAATCGAGTCGTTATAATAACGCACGCCTTCCTTTTCTGCAACAAATTCAATTCTGTGCTCAACACCGGTAAATTCATGTGCCACCTTAACTATACTGTCGGCACCGACATAGCCCCAAACCGCCGAAATTGCAGCAAGGTAGTTTTCAACATTATGGTTACCCATAATGGCAATATCGTCCTTATGCAAAAGCGGTACCGAAATGCCACGATAGGAAAGGTTTAAATAACCGTCCTTACCTAACCAAGCACCGTTTTTAACCGACTGATTCATTGAAAAATACAAGGTTTGGCCCCTGACATCATCCGAAATGCCTGCCGTAATATCATTATCCAAATTAAGAACCGAGCGTGAGAAGGCATTTTGGTGAAGTAAAATATTCCTCTTGGCGCCGACGTATTCATCCATATCCTTATGAACGTCTAAATGATTTGGTGCAACGTTGGTCACAACGGCAACATCAGGTCCCTTACGCATAGAAATAAGTTGAAAAGACGAAAGCTCAACAACAACAAAATCGTCCTCGTGTATATTTTCGATTTCAGGCAGCAGCGGAGTTCCGATATTGCCACCGACAAAAACCCTTTTACCCTCTGCCTTAAGCATTTCGGAAATAAGGGTTGTGGTTGTAGTTTTACCGTCCGAGCCGGTTACAGCAAAAACGGTTGCAGGACAAAGGTCAAAGAAAACCTCCATCTCACTTGTAACAACAATGCCGTTATCACGTGCACGCTGAAGCTCCGGCAGGTTAAACTGCATACCGGGCGTGCGGAAAATCATATCCACCTCTAAATTATCGAGATAGTCTACACCCAACCTCAGCTCAGCACCCTTTTGCTCAAGCTCGTCGGCAATGCTTCCGATTTGCTCACGCGTTCTGCGGTCGCAGGCGACCACACGTGCACCCATATTCAAAAATTTTTCAATAAGCGGCGTGTTGCTGACACCGATACCGCACATTGCAATTTTCTTGCCGCTGATTTGTTCAAAAAACTGCTTACAATCCATAACACCGACTCCTTTTATGTAATTCTTATTTACATAACTTCACATTTTATTATACTTTCAAATCAGCAAAATATCAATACGTGAAAAAGAAATATTTGGTAAAGTTCCATTATAAATATAATACAGTTTTCGGACCTTTATTTTGGGCAGTACGACAAATTCCTGTTTTTCTCTTGATTTTTCGACAAGATCTGTATATAATGTAAAAAAAGATAGAGGCGCGGTGCTTAAAAGTAGTGTGAAAACAACCGAAGGGAACGGCTGACACGAAAGGAAGCTCCGCCGAAATCGGGTATCGGCTTCCCTTTTTGAGATACTCGGTTGGGATGCGACAAAATATGCCGCATACTGTCACTTTTTGTGGAGAGCTATCGCAACTTATTATTGTTTTTCTTTTTACAATAAAAAGCTGTGGTACGCCACAGCTTTTTTACTTTAATTTTTTTATATTGGAGGAATTTTAAGATGAAGCTCAAACCCCAAAGACGCAAGGTCTGGGTTACTGTTGCCATGATGTGCCTGGTTGTATTTATGATAACCTCGCTTTTCGTTTCGGTCTCGGCCGAGGGCGACGGATTGGTTAACCCCGATGCTGAAGTAACACCCATTACCGCTACCGTAACGGTTGACGGTGAGGACACACAGTATGACTTTTCGGTCGGTATTTTCGATGAGGATTTTGACGGTAACGACTCTAAGGACTATGTTGACAACTTTAAGGTCAATGTAAATCACGACCCGAACTTCGACGAAAATATTGAAGCGGCGCTTGGCAAAGTGCGTGAGGAGATTCCTTATTTTGCCACCATTTGGTCACTTTTGCCGCCTATCATCGCAATTGTACTTGCACTTATTACAAAAGAAGTTTATTCTTCACTTTTTGTCGGCATTTTAGCAGGCGGTCTTATCTACTCTAACTTCAATTTTGAAGGAACCGTCACACATATATTCTCCGACGGCTTTGTAGGCAGCCTTGCCGACAGCTATAATGTAGGTATCCTTGTTTTCCTCGTTATGCTTGGTGCTTTGGTTGCTATGATGAATAAGGCCGGCGGCTCAGCAGCCTTCGGACGATGGGCAACCAAGCATATTAAATCACGTGTCGGTGCTCAGCTGGCCACCGTTGCTTTAGGTGTGCTTATCTTTGTTGATGACTATTTTAACTGCTTAACCGTAGGCTCGGTTATGAGACCTATTACCGACAAGCAGAACATTTCACGTGCAAAGCTTTCATACATAATTGACTCAACTGCAGCTCCGGTTTGTATTATCGCTCCGATTTCATCTTGGGCTGCCGCAGTTTCGGGCTTTGCATCGGACGCCGGTGCAGAGAACGGTATGTCGCTCTTTATCCGTGCAATTCCCTATAACTTCTATGCGATATTAACTATTGCAATGCTTATTTTCTTGGCCGTTGCAAAATTTGACTTCGGTCCGATGAAAAAGCACGAGGAAAACGCCAAAAACGGCGACCTTTTCTCTGAGGGTGTTCAGAATGGTATTGAAGCTCTTCCCGAAAATCCGAGAGGCCGCGTTTGTGACCTTGTAGTTCCGGTAATTATCCTGATTATTGCCTGTATCATCGGTATGATTTACTCGGGCGGTTTCTTCAGCGGAGAAAACTTTATCACCGCCTTCTCGAACTGTGATGCCTCGGTAGGTCTTCTCTATGGCTCGTTTATCGCAACCATTTTGACCGTTATCTTCTTCCTTTGCCGTAGAGTTTTAAGCTTTAAGGAATGTATGAGCTCTATTCCCGAGGGCTTCAAGGCAATGGTTCCGGCCATTATGATTCTTACCTGTGCATGGACACTTAAAATTATGACCGACTCTATCGGTGCCAACGTATTCATTGCCGACTTTATTCAGAGCTCGGCTCAAGGTCTGCAGAACTTCTTGCCTGCTATTATCTTCTTGATTGCAGTTGGTCTTTCCTTCGCAACCGGCACCTCTTGGGGTACCTTCGGCATACTTATCCCGATTGTTTTGAGTGTGTTTGTCAACGGCGGAGAAATTGCAATTATCGCAATTTCGGCATGTATGGCAGGTGCAGTTTGCGGTGACCACTGCTCGCCCATTTCGGATACTACAATTATGGCGTCGGCCGGCGGTCAGTGTAACCATATCAACCACGTTTCTACTCAGTTGCCGTACGCTTTAACCGTCGCAGGCGTTTCGTTCGTTTCCTATCTCTTGACCGGCTTTATTCACAATTGGATGATTACGCTGCCGGTTGCGCTCGTTTTGATGATTGGAACCTTATTTATCATCAAGCTTTTATTAAACAAAAAAGCAAAGGCATAATATATTACCGCTAAACAAAAAAGGATAGACGGCAGACTTAGATAAGTCTGCCGTCTATCCTTTTATATTGACCTATTTATTTAATTCCAATGCTCTTTTAACAATTTCGATTACATCATCAATTTTTGTGATATTGCCCGCCATTCTTCGCAGGTCGGCAGCACCGATTAGGCCCTTCATATACCAAGCAGTATGCTTTCTTGCCTCAAGCATTGCAATTTTCTCGCCCTTATATTCCCTCATTCGCTCGACTTGGTTTATAAGCGTCAGCATTTTCTTTTCCAACGGCGGGTCGGGTAAAATAATACCGTCCTTCAAATAAGCATTAATTTGTTGGAAAATCCAAGGCTGACCCATTGCACCTCGACCAACCATTACAAAATCACAATCTGTTTTTTCGTACATTAAGGCGGCGGCCTTTGGCGAATCAATGTCACCGTTGCCGATAACCGGTATTTTTACCGCTGATTTCACTTTACGAATAATGTCAATATCAACCGGCGGTGCATACATTTGTACCCTGGTTCTGCCGTGCACCGTAACCGCCGAAGCACCTGCCGACTCAACCTTTCGTGCAAGCTCAACCGCATTTTTTGAGGTATCGTCCCACCCTGCCCGCATTTTAACGGTTACAGGAACCTTGACCGCCTTAACCACTGCATCAACTATTCGAGCCGCCAAATCGGGGTCCTTCATCAAAGCACTGCCGCCCCCTGAGCTTACGGCTACCTTAGGCGCAGGACACCCCATATTAATATCAATAAAATCGGGACCGTTACTCTCAGCCTGCTTGGCCGCTTCGACCATAGCGTCAATTTCACATCCAAAAAGCTGCGAGCCGTAAGGTCTTTCAGATTCGTTAACCTCTAAATATGCTGCCGATTTTTTATCCTTTAAGGATATTCCCTTGGCACTTGCCAGCTCACCCACACAGTATGCCGCGCCGTATTCACGGCAAATTTCACGCATCGCTCTGTCGGCTACACCTGCCATAGGTGCCAATGCCGCAAATCCCGAAACCTCTAAATTCCCAATTTTCATAAGTACTCCAATAATTATTTTATAGAAATATTACACCAAATTAAGAATAATTGCAACTTTTATTTGTGTTTTTGTGAGAACAGTGGTACAATATATTTGTGAAATTATGTCAAGGAGAAAATCTATAATGAAAATACTCGCTATTGACGGAAACAGTATCATAAACCGCGCATTTTACGGCATCAAGCTGCTTACCACCAAGGCCGGACTTTATACCAACGGAGTTTACGGCTTTATGAACATATTAAACCGCCTTTTAGAGGCTGAAAATCCGGACGGTGTTGTTGTAGCCTTTGACTTGCATGCACCAACCTTCCGTCATAAGGAATATTCCGACTACAAGGCAGGACGTAAGCCTATGCCTGAGGAATTAAGACAGCAAATACCGATTTTAAAAAAGCTTTTGCCTTTGTTCGGTTACACCTGCTTGGAAACCGAGGGTTTTGAGGCTGACGATATTTTAGGCACTGTTGCACGTCTTTGTGAGGAAAGCCGCAACAACTGTGTTATTGCCACCGGTGACCGCGATTCGTTCCAGCTGGTATCCGACTCGACCAAGGTTTTATTATCAGCAACCAAAATGGGACGTCCTGAAATCACCGCATACACTCCCGACGTAATTTTTGAAAAATACGGTGTCAAGCCGATTCAAATGATAGAAATCAAGGCACTTCAGGGTGATGCTTCAGACAATATTCCCGGCGTGCCCGGTGTCGGCGAAAAGACCGCAGATGAGCTTATCAGAAAATTCGGCAGTGTCGATTATATTTATGAAAACCTTGATGAGCTTGACATTCGTGATTCGTTACGTATAAAGCTCGCTAGCGGTAAGGAATCAGCATATTTAAGCCGTTTCTTAGGCACAATCAACCGTCAGGCCCCTATCGACCCTGAGGTTGAGCATTATAAAATTAAGGAGCGCAACGATACCGAGCTTGCTAAA
>CAJGBX010000006.1 GCA_904501685.1 Clostridiaceae bacterium | reverse complement strand
TGTTCATCAGCAGTGAGGACTCGGCGGCAAAGGCTGAAGAGGGTGATATTTTATCTGCATCGGTCAATCTTGAAAAGGTCGGCAGTGATTATAAAAACCGTCGGTTTGCCGAAAGGGTGTTTATTGAGGCTGAGTGCTCAGAGGTTGAAATTATAGGCCATAGAGAGTCACTTTATACTCGCTTAATTGATATTCGCAAGGCAGTCAGGCAGTGTATCAGAGAGTATACCGACGGCGATAGCGCCGCACTTTTAGACGGTATTTTATTGGGTGGTACTGCCTATTTAAGCGAACAGACCTACAGTGCGTTTAAATCCTGCGGTGTTTTGCATATTACGGCGGTTTCGGGTATGCATATCAGTGCCCTTTGTATGATGTTGGCGTTTTTGCTTCGGTATATTATGAGCCGCCGAAAGGCGTCGGCGTTAGCTTTGCTTCCGCTTATGGTCGAAATTATGCTGGCAGGCTTTACACCGTCGGCGGTAAGGTCGGGCATAATGTGCTCGATAATACTGCTTGCAGACTGCATTACCAAGCGGGCAGACGGATTAAATTCCTTGGGAATTGCCGTTGTGTCAATGCTTATATTTAACCCTTATTATATATGCAATTTGGGGTTCCAGCTGTCCTCGGCTGCCGCGGCAGGAGTTATATTGGTTTTGCAGTATGGCTCAACGTTGGCAAACCGGATAATAAAATTTGATATTAAATATATCTCGGAGTTTTTAAGAGGGCTCATCCTTACCGCAGTGCAAACAATAGGCGCAACTGTTTTTACATTGCCTTTTCAAATTACATCCTTCGGCTTTGTTTCAACGGTAATTTTGCCTGCTAATATTTTAATTTGTACGGCTTCGGTTGTGACAATGTTCTTTACTGTGGTTGGTGCAGTATTGCACTTTGTACCTCTTTTAGACTTTTTGGCGGCAATTCCGTTTGCGGTAGCCGATTGGCTCGCGAGGTATATGATAGCGGCAGTAAAGCTATTGGCCGAGGTGCCGTTTTCGTATATTCCGTTTGGCAGTACATCGGTTGTGCTTTGGTGCGGTGCTTCACTGATTGTGGTTGCAGTTTGGATGCTTTTTAACCGCTTAGGCGGTGTAAGACTTGTGTCAATTTCGGTAATAGGCTTACTTCTGGTTACACTTTGGTCGGATTACATATTTTCACGTGATTTAGCTGCTGTTACGGTGCTTAATTGTGAAAAAGGGTTTTGTTCGGTAGTGACATATGAGAAAACTTGTGTTATAATAGGTTGCAAAAGCGGTTATAATTACGCGTTGACCGACTATATGCACGAGAACGGTATTGCTAAGGCTGAAATGCTTTTGCTTATTTCGGATGACCCTGATGTCTTCGGCGGATATGGTTTTATTAAAAGAAATGTTGATACCGAAACCACTGTTATTGCTGAGAACTTCAGTAATTCGGCGGTGATTTCAGGACGTCTTGAAATTGTCACAGACGGTCAGATGCTTAATACTGATGACGGTAAAATTACGGTTGTGCCGCATCTCATTAAAGATAGCTGTGTTTATGAATTAAGGGTTGCCGACAAGGTGATATTGGTTGGCTTCGAAGGGTTTTCGGCTCAGGATATCGGAATTACCGAAGCCGATATTATTGTCAGCGGCAAGGGATTGCCCAAAGGCATAGAATCAAAAATGACATTGGTGCTTAACGGATACGGTGCGACTCAAGGGTCGGCTTCAAAAAGCCAAATTATTTCGGTTGGCTCAAAAGACGTAACTGTTAAGTTTAAAACGGGAAAGGGGATGAGTGTATATGCAGGATAAGTCAAGGCAGATGTATTCAGGTGATGCTGAAATTAAAAATGCAATCAAATCCGGCTGCTTTAAGCCTTGCTATCTCATTTTCGGTGAGGAGCATTACCTGATAAAAAACTATTTAAGGCAATTTGAAAATGCGGTTGAGGGTTTTCGAGAGTTTAACATTAACCGCTTTGACTCCAACGCTTCGGTTCAGGAGGTATATGATGCTGCAAACAGCTTTCCGATGATGAGCCCGTATCGGGTGGTTACCTTTTGCGATTTCCCGTTTGAAAAGGCAACTGCCGCCGAGACCGAAAGGCTTTATAAAATGCTGCACGATATTCCGTCTACGACCATATTTGTTATGTGGTATGAAACGGTTGAAATCAACCCTAAAAAGCCCGGTGATAAGCTTTCTAAAATTATAAAAGAGGTAAGGTCAGCCGGCGGCGAGGTGGCTTATATAGGCCGCAGACCTGAAGCTGAAATTATCAAAATTTTGCAAAAGGGTGCCGCAAAACGCAAGTGTCAAATAGATAATTATACGGCCAGGTATATGCTTGAGACCTGCTCGGATGACCTTAATACCTTGGTTAATGAGCTTGAAAAGCTATGCTTATATTTAGGTGAAAATGGCGTTATTACAAAGGAGACAGTAGATAAGGTTTGCTCACGCTCGGTTGAGGCAGTGGTTTACAATGTCTCAAAAAACCTGTTAAGAGGTGACCTTCAGGGCGCCTTAAGTCTTTTGGATGACCTGTTTTATATGAATACCGACCCGGTGCTGATTTTTAATATTTTGACTTCGGCTTATATTGATATTTACCGCGTTTTTGCAGGAAAACCTTCGGGTATGCGTGTCAATGATATCGCAAAAGAGTTCGGCTACGGAAATACAGCCTTCCGCTTGAACGACGCCGAAAGGGATTTGAAGAAATTTACCGAAAAGCAGCTTATTCATTCACTTGATGTTCTTCAAGAGTGTGACAGGTTGATAAAGGGCTCGCGAATTGAACCTCGTACAGCACTTGAGAGTACCTTAGTCAAGCTGGCATTGATCGCCGAGGGAAAACAATGATACACTTAAATGAAGCAGTGATTGTCGAGGGTAAATACGATAAAATAAAGCTCAAGGGTTTTCTTGATGCCGAGATTATTACTACCGACGGCTTTGCTATTTTCAAAAACCGAGAAAAGCTTGATATGATACGTCGAATTGCCGAAAAAAGAGGAATTATAATTTTGACCGACAGTGATTCGGCAGGCTTCGTAATCAGGGGACATTTAAGCGGATTTATTGACCCTAAATATATAAAAAACGTGTATGTTCCCGAAATAAAGGGTAAGGAACGCCGAAAGGAAAAGGCATCGGCTCAAGGTCTGTTGGGTGTTGAGGGACTGAGTGAGGAAATTATTGTTGAAGCTTTAAAAAAAGCAGGTGTCGGAGCTGACGGCAGTACCGAGGAAGGACCGAAAATTACAACAGCCGATCTTTATAAGGCGGGACTTTTGGGGGCCGATAACAGTCGTAAAGCAAGGGAAAAGCTTCTTGAAAACCTTGATTTACCGAAAGGTATGTCAACTAAGCAAATGCTTACGGCACTGAACTCACTTTATACCCGTGATGAGCTGTTAAAACTTTTGTTGGAGGAAAATGATGAAGTCTGATAACATTCGTCTGCGTTTAATTAAGGTTTTGGAAATATTAAGGCAAAAAAGTGACCCTGAGCATCCCGTTTCCTCCGGTGAAATTTTAGATGAGCTTAAAAAATACGGAATCGAGGCCGAGCGTAAGTCAATATACCGTGATATTGAGGCACTCAGGGATTCGGGGCTGGATATTGTATTGACCGGTATTCCGAAAAAAGGGTATTACCTTTCGACAAGAGCCTTCAGTCTGCCTGAAGTCAGCTTTTTGATTGATGCGGTGCAGTCGGCAGGCTTCATCCCGAAAAACGGTACCAAGAGCTTAGTTAAAAAGCTACAGAGCCTGTTGAGTGAGCATCAGTCGGTCGAATTAAAGGACCGCGTGTGTATTGATAACCGCTTAAAAAGTAATAATGAGTCGGTTTATGATACCATTGAAATATTGAACGAGGCGATAAAAGCACATCGCAAGGTGAAAATTCAGTACGCAAAAAGCTATCTTGACGGTACCGAGCTTAAGGTTAACTGTAAGGAAATGGTGGTTAGTCCGTATGCATTGCTTTGGGAAGCTGACCGTTATTATCTCATAGGAAATAACAAGAAATACGATAATATCACACATTTAAGGGTTGACCGTATTGCGGAGGTTTCGATAATGCGTGAGGACTGGCGCCATTTTTCCGAGGTTTCGGAATACAGTCAAAGGTTTGATATTGCCGATTATTCCCGAAAAACCTTTAATATGTTCGGCGGTGAAAAGCAGAGAATTGATTTGGAATGTAAAATTGAGTTGCTTGACCAGATTACCGATAGGTTTACCGACGGCATTTTTATCCGTCACGGAAAACAAGAGCCGACCTTTAGGTTTTCCACCGATGTATTGGTCAGTGACGGACTGGTCGGCTGGCTTATGCAGTTCGGCGGAGATATCAAGGTTTTATCACCCGAGTCATTAAAGCGGCGTGTCTTAGCCAACGCCGAAAGGCTGGTTGAGGTTTACGAAAAATAAGGAAGTTCGAGGGTTGACAATTCGGCAACCTCAAAAATGCGATTACAAAATGCTGTTTTTTAGCTGATTTTGTTTTCGCATTTATTATTTTATTTTTATTTGCAAAAATTAAGAAAAAAACCTTGCAATATGAAAATACTTGTGTTATAATACTTCGGCTTAGAGTATGCCAAACTTTAAGCTACAAAAATTCACACGTATCCTGCTATGACGAAACGGTGTCGGGAATTCCCCGAAAAGCCGTCAATAAATCAGGATGCGGCGGTATAACCGAAGGAGGAAATATTATGGCAGTAGTATCAATGAAACAGCTGCTTGAGGCCGGTGTTCATTTCGGACATCAGACCCGCCGCTGGAACCCGAAAATGGCTGAGTACATTTTCACCGAGCGTAACGGTATCTATATCATCGATTTGCAGAAGACCGTTAAGAAGCTCAACGAGGCTTATCTTTTTGCCCGCGATATCGCAGCAGAGGGTAAGGACATTCTTTTCGTAGGTACCAAGAAGCAGGCTCAGGATTCTGTTAAGGAAGAGGCTATCAACTGCGGTATGCCTTACGTTAATGCACGTTGGTTGGGCGGTATGCTCACTAACTTCCGCACCATCCGTACCAGAATTGCCCGTTTGGAGCAGCTCCGCAAGATGCAGGAGGACGGCACCTTCGATTTGCTTCCTAAGAAGGAAGTTATCGGTCTTGAGCTTGAGATTGAAAAGCTCGAGAAGTTCTTAGGCGGTATCAAGGATATGCAGAAGGCACCCGGTGCTTTGTTTATCGTTGACCCCAGAAAAGAAAGAATTGCAGTTCAGGAAGCCAAGAAGCTTGGTATTCCCATTATTGCTATTGTTGACACAAACTGCGACCCCGATGAAATCGACGCAGTTATCCCCGGTAACGATGACGCTATCCGCGCAGTAAAGCTTATTGCTTCTACTATCGCAGCAGCAGTTATCGAGGCTCGTCAGGGTGAGGCAGCAGCTCCCGTTGCTGAAGAGGCAGAGGCTGAAGCAGAGGCTACCGACGCTGAATAATTGAAATCAAACGCCGGTGAGAGCCTGAGTCTTTTACCGGCATTTTTGAAATTATAATATTTGGAGGAAATAAAAATGGCATTTACAGCTAAAGACGTACAGGCTCTTCGTGAGAAGACCGGTTGCGGTATGATGGATTGTAAGAAGGCTTTGACCGAGTGCGACGGAAATATGGACGCCGCTGTTGACTATTTAAGAGAAAAGGGCTTGGCTTCGCAGGCTAAGAAGGCCAGCCGTATTGCTGCTGAGGGTACTGTTGCAGTTGCTACCGCTAACGGTGCAAGTGCTGTTGTTGAGGTCAACTCTGAGACTGACTTCGTTGCTTCTAACGACGAGTTTAAGGCATTCGCAGCTAAGGTTGCAGAGGTTGCCGCTAAGACAAATCCGGCAGATGTTGAGGCTTTGTTGGCCGCTAAGGACGACGAGACCGGCAAGACTGTTGACGAATTAAAGCAGGATGTATTCCTTAAGTTCCGCGAGAATATGCAGATTCGCCGTTTTGAGCGTTATGAGGGTGCAGTTGCAACCTATGTTCATATGGGTGGTAAAATCGGCGTTATGGTTAAGTTCGATACCGATTTGGCAGATAATGCAGAGTTTGCAGTAATGGGTAAGAATGTTGCTATGCAGATTGCTGCTATGAACCCCTCTTACCTTGATGAGGCTTCTGTTCCGGCAGAGGTTTTGGAGAAGGAAAAGGCTATTATGGTAGCTCAGATGAAGGAAGACCCCAAGATGGCCAATAAGCCTGAGCAGGTTTTGGCTAAAATCGTTGAAGGTAAAATGGGCAAGTACTTCAAGGAGAACTGCCTTGTTGACCAGACCTTCATTATGGACGATATTGCAGTTGGTAAGTATATTGAGAATACCGCTAAGGCACTTGGCGGCAGCATCAAGGCTGTAAGCTTTGTCCGTTTTGAAAAAGGCGAAGGCATTGAAAAGCGTGTTGACGATTTCGCAGCCGAAGTTGCAGCAATGGCAAAGTAATTTTGTTTTAAAAATTGGAATTTCTGAAAAACCTCACAAAGCTACGGCCTTGTGAGGTTTTTTATGCTTGATCGATTTTGCGGCGGAGGGGTTCAGTTCGCCTACCGTATTCCGACAACCTCCGTTTGCAAATGTTTTCGATTTTTTGTAGACAAATCCACAAATGTGAGGTATAATCATGATGGTTCGTTGAAATTAAGATGGTGAGGTATATCTTATGAAAAAACTTACTGCAATTTTTCTTTTGACCGTTCTGATTTTAACCCTGTGTGCTTGTGGCAAAGGGGAGGGTAATGTTTCCGACCAAAGTATACCGCAAAGTTCCACACAAAACACAGCTTCTGAAAATGATGAAATAGTTTCGACAGATACCGTGACATCTGACACGGAAACCACCGAAAATGGCGACACTCAAAGCACCGAATCGGCCGATTCGTCGACCTTGCCGTCCGAAACGGTCAGCTCGTCCAAAACAGAGGTGTCTTCGAAGGAACAAACCTCCTCCAAGACCGATACCTCGTCCAAAAACCAGATCTCTTCCAAGAATGAGATCACGTCAAGACCCGAGGTCAGCAATCAGGTACATATCGCCCTGAAAGAGTCGGAATACTATCAGTATAGCAATATGACGGCCGACCAAAAGAAGGTTTACTTAAGGTTAAAGACCGCTGCCGTGAGTTATCAGAATTCGGTCGATGTTTCCGACCTTGATTTCACGGTGAACGAGGCTGTTGCGCTGATCCGCTGTTTTGCCGCCGACCATCCGCAGTATTTCTGGATAAGCAACCACGTTTCGGCAACTTATAACCCCGCAACCAACAAGGCGACGGCATGTGTGATGCTGTATTCCGACGGCACCGTGACCGACGATGTTAAAACAGGCAAGAAAGCTGACCGCACCAAGATAAACTCACGCAAGACCGAGGTTGAGGCCAAGGTCAAGGAGATAGTTAGTAGGATCGGCACCGATTGGAGCGATTACGACAAAGAAAAGTACATCCACGACTATCTTGTTGATACCATAAAGTACAACCAAAAGGTGGCTGAAAACCCCATTACCAACGGCAACGTTCATCAGGCGCTCGACGCTTACGGAGCGCTGATCGGTAAGAGTGCTGTTTGCGAGGGCTATGCCAAGGCATTTCAGTACCTTTGCTATACGGTGGGTATTAATGCCAATCAGGTTCACGGACCGGGGCACGAGTGGAACGTTGTAAAGCTGGACGGCGAGTGGTATCAGATCGACGTCACGTGGGATGATCCCATCGTCAGCGGTGGCGGCGATATGAAGACCTATGATTTCTTTAATCTCACAACCAAGCAGATGTTGGCCAAGGATCATTCCATTGACCCCAACAGCCCCTTGACCGTGCCAAGCTGCACCGCAACCAAAAATAAGTATAAAAAATAGCGAAAGGTAAATCGAACAGTCAGCCTACGGACTGTTGAGGACGCCGGTCCTTACAAAGTATATTTACATCAGACGACGCAAAATAAAAACGACCATGGTTTTGAACTGCTCCAATTTGTACTGTCCGCACAAATTGGAGCAGTTCAGTCGAGTGCTCTTTTTTGAAAATTTTCTTTATAATCGAATATTGTTGCAATTGACTTTAGCAGCATAATATTGTAGAATAGAATAGTAAATATAAACCGCCGGAAAAGGCTTGATTAGGATGTGTTAAATATGGAACCTGCATTTAAAAGAATATTATTGAAGCTTTCGGGCGAGGTGCTTGCCGGTGAGCAGAAAACCGGTATTGATTTCGATATGGTCGAAACTGTTTGTAAGCGAATTAAAACTATTGTAGGTATGGGCGTTCAGGTCGGTATTGTTATCGGCGGCGGTAACTTCTGGAGAGGACGTTCTTCAGGCTCGATGGACCGCAACCGTGCCGACAGTATGGGTATGCTTGCCACTGTTATCAACTGCTTGGCGCTTTGTGATACATTGGAGCAGATGGACGTCAAGGCAACCGTAATGACCGCTGTTGAAATGAATAAAATTGCAGAATTCTTTACTGCAAGAGATGCTATAAAGCATTTGGAAGCTGGTGAGGTTGTAATTTTCGGTGCAGGTACAGGCAGTCCGTTTTTCTCGACCGATACCGGTGCCGCACTTCGTGCAGCCGAAATTAAAGCAGATGTTATTTTCAAGGCAACCAATGTTGACGGCGTTTACGACAGTGACCCGAGAAAAAATCCCGATGCCAAAATGTATGATACACTTAGTCATTCTGAGGTTTTGGCAAATGATTTACATGTTATGGATGCTGCAGCGGCTTCTCTTTGCCGCGACCAAGACATAAATATTTTAGTGTTCAACCTTAACGATCCCGATAATATCGTGCGTGCCGTTTCGGGTGAGAAAATAGGAACACTTGTAAAATAAATTTTAAGGAGTATTTTATGAAAACAGTTATCAATAAAACCGAAGAAAAAATGAACAAAACAATGGAAGCTATGACTCGTGATTTCGGTGCAATCCGTGCCGGACGTGCCAATCCTTCAGTTTTAGACCGCCTTACCATTGATTACTACGGTGCACCGACTCCGGTCAACCAAATGGCCGCTGTCTCGGTAGCTGAGGCCAGAGTTTTACAGATTCAACCGTATGACCAGAGTGTTTTGAAGTTGATTGAAAAGGCTATTCTGGTTTCGGATATAGGCATCAATCCACAGAATGACGGACGTGTTATCCGTCTCATTTTCCCGCCGTTGACCGAGGAAAGACGTAAGGAAATTGTTAAGGATGCAAAAAAGATTGCAGAGGATTCCAAGGTTGCAGTTCGTTCGATTCGTCGCGATTCAATTGAAAAGCTCAAGGCTATGAAGAAGAATAACGAAATCACCGAGGATGACCAGTCCAACGGCGAAAAGAAAATCCAGACCTTAACCGACAAGTTCTGCAAGGAAATTGACGATGCTTGTGCCGCTAAGGAAAAGGAAATAATGGAAATCTAAGTAAATTAATGGCGAGAATCCTTGTTGGACTCTCGCCACCTTACACTTGGAGGAAAATTATGATTTTTTTTAAGAAAAAAGCAAAAATAACGCTTAAAAATTGCAAAATACCCGAGCATATCGGCATTATTATGGACGGTAACGGCCGTTGGGCAAAAAAAAGGATGCTCCCGCGTTCGGCAGGTCATGCCGCAGGCTCTGAAAACTTTAAAACAATAGCCCGTTACTGCAATAAAATCGGTGTGAAATACTTGACCGTTTATGCCTTTTCGACCGAAAATTGGAAGAGACCTAAGGCTGAGGTTGACGGTATTATGGATTTGTTGAGGAAATATTTAAAGGATTCGACAAATTTTAAGGCCGAGAATATTAAGCTCCGTTTTATAGGTGAACTGAGCGTTTTGCCGCTTGATATTCAGGAGCTTATAAAAAAAGCTGAGCTTGAGTCGGATGAGGCTACCGGATTGGTTGTTTATATGGCGGTAAATTACGGTGGCAGGGATGAAATTGTTCACGCTGTCAAGAAAATTTCGGAGCGTGTTAAAAACGGTACCTTTAATACCGAGGATATAACCGAGCAGGTTTTATCCGATAATATGTATTACACCGTTCCTGACCCCGAGTTTATTATAAGACCCAGCGGTGAGTACAGATTGTCTAATTTTTTGGTTTGGCAGTCGGCATATGCTGAGTTTTGGTATTCCGACGTGCTTTGGCCGGACTTTTCGCCTGATGATTTAGACCGGGCGATTATTGATTTTAATAAAAGAAACCGTCGTTTTGGCGGTGTAGATGAAGAAGAGGGTGAGAAAAGATGAAAACCCGTATAATCAGCGGTACAGTCGGCATAATCATATTTATAGCCGCAATTTTTGCCGCCTTGAAGATTGATACCTTGATTTTGAATGCCTTGTTGGTTGTCATCGGTGCTATCGGAGTGTATGAAATGCTTAAAACCACCGGCTATGTCAAGTCGAAATTTTTGCTGATAAGTGCACTTGTTTATGTAGTTGCAGCTTCTCTTGTTTATAGCTCGGGCGAGATTTTCGGCAGGTTTGGCATTGATTTTAATATCAGCGGTGAGGTTTGTACCGTTATTTTTGCGGTTGTGATTTTTGCCGTTTCGATGTTTTGCCATAAGGATATCAAACCGCTTGAGGTAGCCTTCGCTTTCGGAATGACGGTAGCAATCACCTTTGCGTTTTGGTCATTGGCCGCAATTTTCGGCTCGGCTGACGGTAACGGCTTGTTCTATCTTATTATCGTTGTTATTGCTGCATGGGGCAGTGATACCGGTGCATATTTTACCGGCTACTTTTTCGGTAAGCATAAAATGGCTCCCGAAATCAGTCCCAAGAAGACGGTCGAGGGTGCCGTCGGCGGAATTGTTGTTGACGTATTGCTGATGTTCGCTGCCTGTATGGTGTTTAATAAGGTCAGTGATGCTTCGGCTAATATTCCCGTAATTTTAGGGCTCACTCCCGTTTTGGCTTTGTCGGGTATGGTTGGTGACCTTATCTTCTCGTATATTAAAAGGGATTGCGGAATTAAGGATTACGGCAAATTGATGCCGGGTCACGGCGGCGTTTTAGACCGCTTTGACAGTGTGGCTTTGGTTGCTCCTTTGATGTATATCGCTATGAGCAACCTGCCTTTGGTGGGATAAATTATGAAAAAAATTGCTATTTTAGGCTCGACCGGTTCAATCGGCACTCAAAGTCTTGATGTTGCCCGTAAGCATGGGTTTCAGGTTTCTTCGCTTGTTGCCGGCAGGAATATTGAGCTTTTGGAGACGCAAATCCGTGAATTCAAGCCGAAAACTGCCGCTGTTTTTGATAATGAAGCCGGTCAGAAGTTAAAAATTGCCGTTGCAGATACCGACACCAAGGTGACATACGGCAAAGAGGCGGTTGTGGCCCTGGCAGCCGAGACCGAGGCTGATACCGTAATTAATGCGATTGTCGGTATTGCGGGACTTGAGCCGACCTTGGCGGCGATTAAAGCAAAAAAGGATATTGCACTTGCTAATAAGGAAACCTTGGTTACCGGCGGTGAGCTGGTAAAAAAAGCAGTCAAGGAAAACTCAGTTAAGCTGCTGCCGGTTGACAGTGAGCACTCGGCAATTTTCCAGTGCTTAGAGGGTGTGCCTAAGGGTGCGCTTAAGTCGATTTTGCTGACCGCTTCAGGCGGTCCGTTCTTCGGGAAAATACGTGATGAATTGGCAAATGTCAAGCCGAGTGACGCTTTAAAGCATCCTAATTGGGATATGGGTGCCAAAATTACTATTGATTCAGCTTCACTGATGAACAAAGGTCTTGAGGTTATAGAGGCGGTACATCTTTTCGATGTCAAGCCATCGGATGTCAGAGTTCTTGTGCATAGGCAAAGTATTGTTCATTCTGCAGTCGAATTGCAGGACGGTGCGGTTATTGCACAGTTAGGCACACCAGATATGCGGTTGCCTATACAGTATGCATTAACCTATCCTGAGCGGTATGACTGTCCGGCGCCAAGGCTTGATTTGTTTAAAACCGGTGCACTGACCTTCCAAGAGCCGGATTATGATACCTTTAAGTGCCTGCCTTGTTGCATTAAGGCAATAACACAAGGCGGCTTAAAGCCTACCGCAGTGAACGGCGCAAACGAAATGGCGGTACAGCTTTTCTTAAGAGGGGAAATCGGCTTTTTGCAGATTGGTGAAATTGTCGAGGCGGCATTAGACAGTCAGCCCGAGGTTGCAGAGTTTACCTTGGAG
Source organism: Clostridiaceae bacterium (assembly GCA_904501685.1). Taxonomy (GTDB): domain Bacteria; phylum Bacillota; class Clostridia; order Oscillospirales; family Acutalibacteraceae; genus UMGS172. Next base: position 14,415 of record CAJGBX010000006.1, on the reverse strand, counting down.
GACGTTTTCGAGGCTGACCGTAAAGCGAGAGCTTTAGCAGAAACTTTCAAGCGGTAAATATTATTTCTAGGTGGTTTTTTAGTGATTTTACTCAGTGTTTTTTCGAAAATCGGAGATGTTTGGAGTACAGTATGGCCGTATTTAGTGGCTATACTGGCCTTCCTTTTTATGATATTCATTCACGAGTTCGGTCATTTCATTGCCGCAAAGCTTATGGGTGTCAGGGTTAACGAATTTGCAATAGGATTTGGTCCGACACTGTTTAAAAAGCAGGGCAAGGAAACACTCTATTCGGTTCGCTTGCTTCCCTTCGGAGGCTTTTGTGCTATGGAGGGTGAGGATGAGGAAAGCGGTGACAGTAAGGCGTTTTGTAACAAGGCGGCCTGGCGTAGGCTGATTATTATTGTCGCCGGTGCTTTTATGAATTTGGTGTTCGGCTTAATTTTGGTTATGTGCACCTTGGCTCCTGCCGACCGTTACATTACCACAACCGTTCATAGCTTTCACGAGGAAAACGTGATGAGTCAGCAAAGCGGTCTTGCGGTAGGTGATAAAATTGTTGAAATCAACGGTCGGAATATCTATTCGGTTAATGATCTGAGATATTGTCTTTCAAATGTTAAGGGCAATACCTTGGAAATGACCGTAGAGCGAAACGGTAAGGATGTTCCGCTTGACGTCAGGTTCAATACCAAGACTGAAAGCGGTATAAACTATGTTGACGTTGATTTTTATCTTGATACCGAGGATAAAACCTTTGGCTCGTTTTTAAGACAGTCGTTTACAAGAACGGTGTCATATGCTAGAGTGATTTGGTTTTCACTAGTGGATTTAATTACCGGAAAGTTTGGTATCAGTGCCATATCAGGTCCGGTCGGCGTTACAGATGCAATAGCGACGGTGGCTAAAACCAGCTTAATGGATTTATTGCCGATGATTGCACTTATTACAATTAATTTGGGCATTTTCAATTTGTTGCCGGTGCCGGCATTAGATGGCGGAAGAGCTTTCTTTTTGCTTATCGAGATGATTATAAGACGTCCTATACCCAAAAAGGCAGAGGGTATGGTACACGGAATCGGTCTGATACTTCTGCTTTTATTTATGGCGTTTATTACAGTTAAGGATATATTCGGATTCTTTTAAGGGAGTGTAAAAATGTATACTCGGGTCTTAACAAAGGCGGTTTCGGTAGGCTCATTAACAATCGGCGGAGGTAGTAATGTCACTGTTCAGTCAATGCTCAGTGCACCGTCATATGATATAGAAAAAAGTGTAGCCCAAGCGGTAGCCTTGGAAAAGGCAGGCTGTGAAATTATTCGTGCCGCAATCCCCGATATGGATGCGGTAAGGCTGATTCCGGCGCTTAAAGAGGCGGTAAAAGCACCGATAGTTGCCGACATACATTTTGATTATAAATTGGCTTTAGAATCGGTTGCCGCAGGTGTGGATAAAATTCGTATAAACCCCGGTAATATTGGTGACGACTCAAGGGTCAAGGCGGTTGCAGATGCCTGCAAGGCACATAATATTCCTATCAGAATCGGTGTTAACTCCGGCTCGGTTGAAAAGGAAATTTTGGCTAAGTTCGGCGGACCGACGGCTGACGCATTGGTGGAAAGTGCCTTGTATCACGCATCACTTTTAGAAAAGTTTGATTTTGATGACATTGTTCTGTCAATGAAATCGTCAACGGTGCCGACTATGTATGAGGCTTATACCAAGGCGGCCGAAAGGTGCCGTTATCCGCTACACGTCGGCGTTACCGAAGCAGGTACCGAGCGTATGGGTTCAATTCTTTCGGCGGCAGGTATCGGCGGACTTTTACTTAGAGGAATCGGTGATACAATTCGCGTGTCATTAACAGATGATCCGATAAAAGAGGTCAGAGCCGCAAAAGATATTTTAAAGGCGGTAGGTCTTCGAAATGACGGAGTAAAAATCGTATCCTGTCCGACCTGCGGAAGAACGAGAATTAATCTTATTGAATTGGCAAAGAAGGCCGAAGAGCTACTTGAAGATTGTGATAAAAATATTACAGTTGCTATAATGGGATGTGTTGTAAACGGCCCGGGTGAGGCAAAAGAGGCCGATATCGGTGTCGCCGGCGGTGACGGCTGCGGTATTATATTCAAAAAAGGCGAGATATTACGTAAGGTGCCGGAGGAAGGTCTTTTGGCCGAGCTTATGGCAGAGATTGAAAAGCTATAGACAGAAAGGCAAGCAAAAAAAATGGAATTACAGCGGTTGGAAAATATATTCGGTCAAATTTTGAACGGCTTTGATGACAGTATCAAGGGCGGTCTTGTTGAGTGCTGCAGGGTTGATGCCGAAAAAAGAGAACTTTTTTGCCGTTGCCGTTTTAATAAATACATAAAAAGGGAAGAAATACTAAAGCTTTCCGACCGTATTGCCGTTGAATTAAGGCTTAATTGTGTAAAATTCAGTCAGCACTTTGATGAGGAGTGCTTTTGTCCTTTGGCGGCCGAGGATATAGCTAACGAGCTTCGTGCTTCAAACGTTATGCTTAACGGCTACTTTAACGGTGCCGAGTTTGAGGTGTATGACGGCAGGCAAAAAAATTCAGCAATAGCCATTACCTTGAAATTCGGCGGAATGGAAACTATTAAAGAATGTAATTTCGAACGGCAGTTTTGCAATATCATTGCCGAACGGTTTGGTATTGAGGCTGAAATCGGTTTTAACGGTCAGCTTGAGAATGTTGAAATCAAGGCTCCCGAATATAAACAGGAGCCGTTTAAGGTTGCCGTTTCACCTAGTAATAACGTTAGTTCGGGTGAACGTAAACCGCAGGAACCGCGTAAGGTTTCGGGACTGCAGATTCCTGAAAATGCTGATATTTTACCCGATACAATAGAGCTGATTTACGGTAAAAAACTGCAGGGTACAATGATTCCGTTGTCGCAAATCAGTCCTGAGGAGGATGAGTCCTTAGTTTGGGGTGAGGTATTCTTTTCAGAGGTTGTGCCGACTAAAAACGGAAACAGGCATCGTGTTAAATTCCAAATTTATGACGGTACTAACTCGATTACGGTAAAAACTCTTATAAACAATAACTTTGTTGACCTGTTTTCAGGTGCTCTTAAAAAGGGCTCTTGCGTTGTGATTCATGGCAAATACGCTATGGATGATTGGGAAAAGGATTATTGCTTTGAGCCGGATGCTTTGGCTACTGCCAAGAAAAGACCGGCTAAGTGTGATAATGCCGAGGAAACCCGAATTGAATTGCATATGCATACCAGTATGTCGCAGATGGATGCCGTTTCACCTGTAAAGGATATTGTTAAGCGTGCATTTAAGTGGGGACATAAGGCGGTTGCTATTACCGACCACGGTGTAGTGCAGGCGTTCCCTGATGCGATGAGTGCCTATGACGATATTATGCATGATAATGAGGATGCCGATTTTAAGGTTATTTACGGTGTTGAGGATTATTTTGTAAATGATATCGACGGGCAGGAAACCGATGGCGGTATCGACGGCGGTGTAGATTCGACGGCTTTGACTCGCTATCACCAAATTATATTGGTTAAAAATCAGGCAGGACTTAAAAATCTTTACCGCTTGATTTCATTTTCAAACTTAAAATATTACTTAAAAACATATAACAAATCTAATCCGTCAAAGCCCCGTCCGGCAAGACCGCTTATTCCGAAATCGGTACTGAAGCAGTACCGCGAGGGCTTGATTATCGGTTCGGCTTGTGAGCAGGGTGAAATTTTCAGGGCCATTTTAGACGGAAAATCGGAAGAAGAAATCTTAAAATTAGCCGATTTTTATGATTATTTGGAAATCCAGCCCCGAGGCAATAATATGTTTATGCTTCGAAACGGAACGGTCAAGTCTGAGGAGGAACTGCTTGATTTCAACCGCAGAATTATCGAAATTGCCGACAAGCTGGGTAAGCCGGTGGTGGCTACCGGTGACGTGCATTTCCTTGATCCTGAGGACGCCAAGCTGCGTACTATTTTAATGGCGGGTCAGGGCTTCACCGATGCCGAGGACCAGGCACCGCTTTACTTTAAGACAACCGATGAAATGCTTAGGGAATTTGCATATTTAGGTGACCGGGCAAAAGAGGTTGTAATTGATAATCCCGGAAAAATTGCCGATATGGTTGAGAAAAATGTCCGTGCAGTGCCAAGCGGCAACTATCCGCCTAAAATTGAAGGCTCGGACGATATTTTGACCGAAAAAACCTATGGCAGAGCTCACGAAATTTACGGAAACCCGTTGCCCCAAGTTGTCAAGGAACGTCTGGAGCGTGAGCTTGATTCCATTATCCGTCACGGCTTCTCGGTTATGTATGTTACGGCACAAAAGCTGGTTGAATATTCCGAAAGCAAGGGTTACTTGGTTGGCTCGCGTGGTTCGGTCGGTTCATCCTTTGCTGCTACAATGGCCGGCATTTCGGAGGTTAATCCTTTAGTTCCGCACTATGTTTGCCCGAAGTGTAAGAATAGTGAGTTTATATTGGATGGCTCGGTCGGGTCGGGCTTTGACCTGCCACCGAAAAAGTGCCCTGAATGCGGCAGTGATTACAACCGCGACGGACACGATATCCCGTTCGAAACCTTCTTAGGGTTTGACGGTGATAAGGTCCCGGATATTGACCAAAACTTTTCGGGTGAGGTACAGCCGTTAGTCCATAAATATACCGAAGAGCTGTTCGGTGCGGATAACGTTTTTAAGGCCGGTACCATTGCTACCGTTGCTGAAAAAACAGCCTTCGGCTATGTTAAGCATTATGCCGAGGATTACGGCAAAACAATGAATAAGGCTGAGGAGGCACGTCTTGCCTCGGCTATTGACGGTGCCGCTATTAAACGCACCACCGGTCAGCATCCCGGCGGTATGGTTGTAGTCCCCAGGGATATGGAGATTTACGATTTCTGCCCCGTTCAGCATCCTGCTGACAAGGTTGATTCCGATATGGTTACAACCCATTTTGATTTCCATAAGATTCACGATAATATATTAAAGCTTGACGAGCTCGGACACGATGTGCCGTCGATTTACAAGTATTTGGAGGAGTATACCGGAATACCGGTGCTGTCGGTTTCGATGAGTGACCCTGAGGTTATGAGTCTTTTCGGCTCGCCTAAGGCATTAGGTGTAACCGAGGGTGATATTCTTTCAAAAACCGGTACCTATGCGTTACCTGAATTGGGTACAAAGTTTGTTCGTGATATGCTGATTGAATCTAAGCCTAAAACCTTTTCGGATTTACTTCAGATTTCGGGTCTTTCACACGGTACCGACGTTTGGATTGGTAACGCTCAGGAATTGATTCAAAACGGAACCTGTACCATTTCTGAGGTTATCGGCACACGTGATAATATTATGACCTATCTTATTTATAAGGGCGTTCCCAAGAAAATGGCCTTTAAGATAATGGAGATTGTCCGTAAGGGTAAGGCTAAAAAGCTGTTGACCGAGGAGCATATTCAGGCAATGAAGGATAACAACGTGCCGCAATGGTACATTGATTCCTGCTATAAAATCAAGTATATGTTCCCGAAGGCACATGCCGCGGCATATATGATTGCCGCTTTAAGATTGGCTTGGTATAAGGTGCACCGCCCGGTAGAGTTTTACTGCGCATACTTTACTGTACGTGCCGACGATGTTGATGTTGAGACTTTAACCAAGGGTAAAGATGCAGTTATCAAGCGTATAAATGATATTAAGCTTATGGGAAATTCCGCAAGTGCCAAGGACAAGGGCGTTTTGGATAACCTTTTGATTTTTAATGAAATGCTTTGCCGAGGAATTGAGATTTTACCGATTGATTTAAGAAAATCACATTCGCGCAAATTCTTGGTAGAGGACGGAAAAATGCGGTTGCCGATAGGTATTTTACCCGGTGTGGGTGAAAAGGCCGCTGCTGATATCCAAAAGGCGGTTGACGAGGGCAATTTCCTCTCAATTGACGATTTGCAGATTGAATCGGGTGTTTCAAAGTCGGTTATTGAGAGCTTAAAATCGGTTGGAGCCTTGAGCTTCTTGCCCGATACCAATCAAATGACACTGTTTTAAATAGAAATTATTAAAAAGGGGGGGTGAAGCTTTGTATAATGAATTTTTTGTGCCGTACCCGATAATAGAAACCGAACGGCTTAAATTAAGAATGGTGCGAAAAACGGACGCCGAGGATTTGTACGAGCTTTGCCGCCGTCCCGAAACCTCGAGGTTTTCACTTTGGAGTCCGCACGAGAGCCTAAAGGAAACTCGGGAATTTATTAATTATCAGATTTCTCTTTACCGCAAGCGTAAATGTATGTTTTTTGTGGTTGAGGAAAAGCTGAGCGGCAGAGTTATCGGTACCTGTAGTTATGTTTCAATGGACAGCGATTACAAAATGGCTGAAATCGGGTACAGTATTTTAAGTGATATTTGGAATCACGGTTTTGCTACTGAGGTAGCTGAGGCACTTTGCGGTTATGCCTTTGACCGAATAAGGGTGCAGCGTGTTTTTGCAAGATTGTTACCGCAAAATACTGCTTCGGCAAGGGTTTTGCTTAAACTCGGCTTTGAGTTTGAGGGTAGGGCAAAAAACGGGTTTTATTATAACGGCAGGGTAGACGATGTTGATATTTACGCAATTACCGATGAAATGTATTTTGAAAGCAGGAAATGAAAATGGACAGAATAGCAAGCTTTGAGGTTGATCACAATAAACTGCAAAGAGGTATTTACACCTCACGTATTGACGGAGACGTTGTGACCTATGATATCAGAATGAAGCTGCCTAACGGCGGTAATTATCTTAACAACCCTGCAATGCATACAATCGAGCATATTATTGCTACCTTTGTTCGCAACAGTGAGTTTAAGGATAGAATTATTTATTTCGGACCTATGGGTTGCCGTACCGGCTTTTATTTGCTGGTGCGTGATATTCAGCCTCAGTCTGTAATAGATTTAGTGCACAACGCATTTCAGTTTTTAAGAGATTTTGAGGGTGATGTGCCGGGTGTATCGAAAATTGAGTGCGGAAACTATTTAGAGCACGATTTAAAGGATGCCAAGCGTGAGGCTATGGAGTTTATACCGGTTTTAGAAGGGTATACCGTTGATAAATTAAAATATTAAGGTTGAGGATATGGATTGTCGTTAAGCAATAAGCCGGCTTACATAAATTACCTGAATTGAATATTTGAAAAATGGTTGCAATTTTGTGCTTTAGGTGTATAATATACACATAAATTACAAAGTTGTAACTTTTTTGTATGGGTGATTGTTTGATTAAAAATATAGGAGATTTAAAGTTTTTCGGCAATTTTAAAGGGCGCTTAATTGCGGCCGCGGTTGCCATAATACTAAGTGTCGGCATTTCTGCGGCGGTCTTTGCTTTTTATGATGACAGTGAGCCAAGGTCTGCGGCGGTTATGAGGGTGCCGGCGGTTGAGGTTAAGCTTAACGGTGCTTCATACGGCTTTGTTGCCGACACTGCTGCTGCACAAAGCATACCCGATTTGGTCGGACGTGATGTTTATGGTGAGGTTGATACCTCAACTTTTGAGTTTTGTGAGGCCTTTGTTTTGCCCTCAAGCATTACCGACTGCGAAACAATAGCTTCGTCGATTAAAAATGAAGATATCGGCGTAATCAGTGCTTTTGGAGTATATATTGACGGTGAGCTTAAGGCGGTGTCGTTGTCAAGGGACGAGCTTGACCTGATGCTGGAGGAGTTAACGGTGGGTCTTACTGCCGACGGTGCTGAGCTTGTAGGCGTTGTCAATAATACGGTTTTAACTGAAATTGAAACGACAAATGATTTTTTAGAAGCCAACAGGGTTAACCGGGAGGCACTTAAAAACGGTGATTACGGGATTGAAATAACAACCAAGAAAACTGTCACCTATGAGTCTAAAATTTCTTATAAAACCGAGAAAAAATATGATGATGAGAAAACCACCGATTACAGTAAGGTCCTGCAAGAGGGCAAGAACGGACTCAAAAAGGTAACCGACGAGGTGACCTATGTCAACGGTGAAAAGGCATCTTCTAAAACTCTCAGCAGTACTGTATTAAGCGAGGCGGTCAATAAAATAGTTGAGGTCGGCACAAAAACAAACAATAACTACCATAACGGATATCCGTTGGTAAGGTATGTTTACGACAGCAGTAAGGCCACTATGACTTTTCCGTTGCCTATAACCGACCGAGCATATATTACCTCTTATTGGGGTGACGGCAGAGGACATAAGGGACTTGATATTGCGTCACCTAAGGGCACTGATGTTTATGCGGCGTTGGACGGTACAGTTACATACTCGGGCTGGCAAAACGGATACGGAAATATTGTTATAATACAGCATGACGATAAGACGGCAACTGCATATGCACACAACAGTAAGCTGATTGCAAAAAAGGGTGATAAGGTTACGGCAGGTCAGGTTATAGCAGAGGTCGGCTCAACCGGAAGATCTACCGGAAATCATCTGCATTTTGAGGTCCGTATAAACGGAACCAAGGTTGATGCCGCACCATATATCGGTATTGAGGTAAAATAATCTTTTTATAATGAATAATTGAATTTAACCTCCTTAAAATAACATTACAAAGTTATTTTAAGGAGAAAATTATGAAAATTTATAAAAAAGCGATTTGTATTGGTTTGGCAGGTGTAATGGTTTTGGCTTTGACTGCCTGTGGTAAAAAGAACAGTGACAACAACGGCACAATGTCGGGCGGTTCAAATACCGTTGCAGTAATGTATAAGGACGGAGAATATAAGGCGAGCGAGAGTAAGTTTGATGACCAAGGCTATAAGCCTATGGTAAAGGTGGTCGTGAAGGACGGCAAGCTTTATTCGGTTGACTGTGATGACGAGTACCAGGATGACGGCACAAAAAAGGCACATTCCGAAAGCGGTAAATACAATATGAAGGCCGGCGGTGCTCAGTATGACTGGCACGAGGAAATAGCACTGTTTGAACGTTATGTAGTTGAAAATGGTTTAGAAAATATTCAGCTTGACGGCAACGGCAAAACCGATACCATTACCGGTTGTACCATTGCAGTTGACCATTATGTAAAACTTATCAAAGAAGCCTTAAAAAAGGCGGAAAAATAACAATAAAATCCGACCATTCGGTCGGATTTTATTGCTTCAGAGTAATATATTTTTTACCGTCGTGTACGGTTTCAGTTAAGCCGTCGGTTAAAATAAGCTTACCGTTACCTGTTATAAATATCAGCTCGGCACCGCAGGACTTTGCCAATGCGGTGCCTTTTTCTGTTCCTAAATTAAGGCAGGCGGTCGAAAGTCCGTCGGCTAACGAGGAGGAGTCGGCTATAACCGTAACCGAATAAAGTCCGTTGTCGGTCGGGTAGCCCGTTTCGGGATTTATTATATGGTGATAGATTTTATCCTCATACTTAAAATACCGTTGATAAACTCCCGAGGTTACAGCGGTTTTGTCGGTCAGAAGTAAGGTGGCTGATAATTCACCGTTTTTTCCAAACGGTTTTTGCAGTCCGACAGAAAAGTCTTGTCCGTTTTTGTTGCCGATTAAAAGTGTGTTGCCACCTAAATTTATTATGCCACTTGAAACCCCTTTTGAAATTAAATACAGCTTTACCTTGTCGGCAATGAAGCCCTTGGCAATTCCGCCGAGGTCAATTTTTGTGTTACCTTCGGCAGTGACAAAATTGCCGTTGATTTTGACGGATTTGAAACTTACATATTCCAATAGCTTTAGTATTTCGGTGTCACAGGGCGGTGTGGTGCGGTTTCTCACATTCCAAATCTCGATTAAGGGCATTATTGTCGGGTCAAAGGCACCGCCTGAGCGTTCTGCTATGTCAAGTGCTGTTTGCAAAAGTTCGGCAGTATCGGGTGAAACCTCAACCGGTGTACCGTTTGAATGATTAATCTTATAAATATCACTTGTTTTAACTGTTTTACTTAAAAGCTCTTCATAAGTCTTACAAAGCTTTACGGCACCGTTTAAGGCGTCGGTGTCGCCGTCATAAATCGTGATTGAAATTAAGGTGTCAAGCATAAAGTCGGTTACGGTTAGGGGGTATACATTTTTTCGGCACCCTGTGAACAGAAGGATAAGCAGTGTGCAAAGTAGGATTATACTAAGCTTTTTCATTTTTACCTCTTAAGTGATTTTTATTTATTTTGGGCCGAATATGTCAATAATAATCAACTGTAAAGCTTTGAAAAGTTGCAATAAAGCTTTAAATGTGTTATTATAATGATTGTAGTTAGTCGAAACGCTCTAAAAGCGTTTCGACAAGCCACTTTTCAAGTGGCTTTAGCAAAATTAAATTGCAATTTAATTTTGCGCGACACTCATTTCAATAAAAAAAAGACAAATTTTTAATAAAAATTTGTCAAAAAATCAAAGATTTTGTGGCAAAACAGGATTGTTTCGCCTAACCTATTCCATTATTATAAAAATTTTAAGTGAGGTGAGGTCAGAATGATTAAAAAAGGCGATATTTTTCTTAGTATCGGTATTGTTGTTTTGGCCGTTGCCTTGATGCTTTCGTTTTCAAGCTTTAAAACCTCGGGTAAACGGGTCGTGATTACGGTTGACGGCGAGGTTTTTGGTGAGTATTCTATTTTTTCTGACCAAAAAATAGAGGTAAAATCGAAGCTTGGAATAAATACGGTGGTTATAAAGGATGGCAAGGTGTCGGTATCAAATGCCGACTGTCCCGATAAATATTGTGTTAACCACGTTGCTGTTAATGAAACGGGCGAAACGGTGGTTTGCCTGCCGCATCGAATGATTGTGGAGGTGGTTGAATGAAATCCACACAAAAAACCGCCTACTTCGGCGCAATGCTCGGTCTTGCAATCATCTGCGGATATGTCGAAATGCTGATACCGTTCGACTTCGGTGTACCCGGTATAAAATTGGGCCTTGCAAATATTGTAGCACTTGTAATTCTTTATAAAAACGGCTTTTTGCCGGCGTTGGCAGTTAATATCGCAAGAGTTTTGTTGGTTGGTATTTTGTTCGGCAATGCTATGGGTATTGCATATGCCTTGTGTGGCGGAATTTTAAGCCTTATTGTAATGTGTCTTTTGAAAAAAGCACCTGTATTTTCAACTGTGGGCGTCAGTGTTGCAGGCGCGGCGGCTCACAATATAGGTCAGCTTTCAGCGGCACTGCCGATAATCGGTCTTAAAGCGGTAATCTTCTACCTGCCGTTTTTACTTTTAGCTGCTGTTGTTACAGGATTTTTGGTAGGACTCGGTGCCGCACTTATAATTAAAAGGGTGAGGCTGTCTAAATCTCGATGATATTGACTTTTTCGGTGAAGTTTTATATAATGTTTGAAAATGATTGTAATTTAAAGGAAGTGGCGTTTTGAAGAAAACCACATTAAGATTGCAAACAATTCTTTACTATAATGAAATTGAAAATCTGGAAAAATCCTTGTCAAGCGTTGCAAAAGCGGTGGAGGTTTCAAAGCAAAAGGGCGGACCGATTGAGTTTATTGATATCTGCTACGGTGATGCTTCGGCAACTCCGTTGTTTACTGAGGAAAAAATTGCCGAATACAACAAAAAATACGGCGAGTTTTTTAATTTGGAGTATATGTTCTTTGGGTTTAACTCGGGCACCTCTAAGGGTCAAAACGTAATGTTCGAATCCTGCAAAAGTGAGTATTTGCTCGCAATGAATCCCGATGTTGTTTTATGTCCCGAATTTTTCCTTGAAATGATGAAGCCGTATGAGACTATGGAAAGCGTCGGTATGGTCGAGGCAAGGCAGTGCCCGTTGGAGCATCCGAAGATATTCGACCCCAAAACCGGTGAGGAGCCTTGGGGTGCTATGGCCTGCGTTATTATACCGTCTGAGGTTTTCAAAAAGCTCGGCGGACTTGATGAGAAAAATTTCTTCTTATACTGTGATGATGTTGATTTTTCCTGGAGACTTCGATTGAACGGATATAAGGTCATCTACCGTCCGCGCGCATTCGTTTACCACGCAAAGCGTATTGACGATAAGGGCGGTGTTCAGCCGACCAGTGCCGAGCTTTACTATTCTGCCGAGGCAGCACTGCTTATGGCATATAAGTATTCGGACGACGCAAGATTAAAGCGTTTTTTACAGTTGTTTGAAAAGGGCAGTGAGCAACAAAGAAAGGCTGCTGCTGAATTCTATCGCCGTAAGGAAAACGGCTTACTTACCGAGAGGCTTGACAAGGATCATAGAATTGCCTCGTTTACCGAATGGGGCTATTCCGAAAACCGTTATTGATGAGGGAGGCATATTATGAATAACATAAAGGATAATACTGCCTCAGCATTAGTGCGTCAGTATTTTGACAGTTTGAAGCTTGAGGTTGGAAGTGAAAATCTCGAAAGGTTTTTAAAAGGGGATATAGAGTACCCTGAGAGTGCTCCGTTTTTATCGGTTATAATGCGAACAAGGGGCGACCGTCCTGAGGCGTTGGCAGAGGTTTTGCTTTGTCTTTCGGGTCAGTCTGACCTTGATTTTGAAGTGCTTATAATGGGTCACAACTTAAGTGACGAGGGCAGGATTTCGGTTAACTCAATTATTGGCAGTCTGCCTGATTATATGGACGGCAAGGTGCGCTTGGTCGAGGTTACCGGAGGTAACCGCACCACACCGTTAAGCCGTGGCTTTGAGTCGGCCGGCGGACGTTATATTTCGATTTTAGATGATGACGATTTGGTGTTTGACAACTGGGTTGAAGCGTTTCATTCCTTAGAGGCTGAGAATAAAGGTAGGATTTTTCATTCCTACTGTGCCGCACAGGATTGGAGGGTTTATGAAAACTGCGAGGGTCAAAGGGTTTTGACCTCGGTTTCAGGCTTCAGGACGGTTTACTGCTCACCGTTTGAAATGATTGAGCAGCTGTCGGTCAACCGCTGTCCAACCTTTAGTCTTGCTTTCCCGAGCTATGTTTACAATGTGCTGGGTATCCGTTTTGACGAGAGTCTTACTACCACCGAGGATTGGGACTTTCTTATGAAATGTGCCTATATTTGCGGTGTTTCGGACATTCCTGAGGTTACCGGCGTATACCGTATGTGGATAAATGCCGAAAGCTCGGCGACCCTGCATTCCAATAAGGAATGGAAGAAAAATCACGCTTATATTCAGAACAAGTTCTCAAACAGGGATTGGCTTGTACCTAAGGCGGAGGTTGGCGGCTTGATGTATAACGCCGACTCCAATAACCGCGACAATGCCAAAATTCGTGAGGCTATGGTGCTGATTGACGACGGCTCGGGCTTTGGTACACATAAGCCCTTAAAACTGGAATTTGTGTGTGAGAACGGTGTTTGGATGGTCAGCTGTACTAATATTGCAAAATACAAGGGCGTTCGTGCCATCCGTCTTGACCCTGTGGCCAGTGGAACCGTTACCTTGACCGATTTTAAGGTGAAGGTCTGTGATGCCGAAGGGAACGAGGTCAGGTGTAAAATACATAAGTATCGTACCAACGGTGTTTTCCTTAAAAATAAGATTGTTTTTATGGGTGATGACCCGCAGGTCAGGGTAGACCTTGAACAGCCAAGTGATTTGACAGGCGCAAAGCTTCAGTTTGAGATACTGTATGATGTGCCTGAAAAGTTTTTCCGCACCGGTATTATAAAGTACCTTTTCAAGCGTTGGGGATTAAGCGTTTACCGTAAATTCAGGATACTTGGTTGGAAAATTACACATATAGGGAAATAAATTTTAAGAGCAGGAAGAACGAAGTGTCTTCCTGCTCCTTTTTGTTTGATTATAAAATGATTCCGCCGCCCAAGATAATATTACCGTCGTAAAACACTGCCGACTGCCCGACGGTTGCCGCACGCTGAGGTTTTGAAAATTTTACGGTGGCAATGCCGTTTTGTACCGTTACGCTTGCAGGCTCTTCAATATGGCGGTAGCGAATACGTACCGAACAGCTAAAGCTCTCAGGTGCATTTAAAAAGGCTATCCAATTAAGCTTTCCTACCGTTACAGTGTCCGAATATAGCTCGGAATCCTCACAAAGCGTGACCGAGTTGGATTCGGCACATTTCGATTTTACATACATCGGTCTCCCAAAGGCAACACCTAAGCCCTTTCGCTGGCCTACTGTGTAGCGAATCAAACCCTGATGCTGACCTAAAACCTCTCCCTTAGTGTTCACAAAGTCACCCTTAGGATAGGTTTTATTTGTATACGACTCAATCACCTTTATATAATCGCCGTCCGGTACAAAGCAAATGTCCTGACTGTCCTTCTTACGGGCAGTAACAAGGTCTAAATTTTCGGCGATTTCACGTATTTCATCCTTATTATAGTCTCCCAACGGAAAAACAGTTCGGCTTAATTGCTCCTGGGTTAAGGAATACAGAAAATACGATTGGTCTTTAGCCTTGGTTTCGGCTTTTTTTAAAATATACCTGCCGCA